>CANPVY010000370.1 GCA_947581845.1 uncultured bacterium
CCCCTTCGAGACCGGCAGCGAGTTCACCGGCAGCTTGGGCGCCGACCTCCGCTATGGGCTGACCAACAGCCTCACGCTCAACCTGACGCTGAACCCCGACTTCGGCCAGGTCGAGGCCGACCCGTCAGTAGTCAACCTGTCAGCGTTCGAGACGTTCTTCCAGGAGAAACGCCCGTTCTTCCTGGAGGGATCGAACATCTTCCGGTTCTCGGTGAGCTCGATCAACGGCGGGTTCGAGCAGCTCTTCTATTCGCGCCGCATCGGCCGCCGGCCGCAGGGTGAGGCGGACTCACGTGGCGGCTACGTCGAGTCTCCCCAGAGCACGACGATCATTGGGGCGGGCAAGCTGTCGGGCAAGACGGCGAGTGGCTGGTCGATCGGCGTGCTCGACGCGGTCACGGCCGAGGAAAGGGCGACAGTCGTCGATCCCGAAGGGGCCCGACACCGCGATGTGGTCGAGCCGCTCACCAACTACGGCGTCATCCGCGTGCAGAAAGACTTCAACGAAGGGCAGAGCGCTCTGGGCGCGATCGTGACGGCCGTGAACCGGCGAACCCCCGTGTCGCTCGACGACCTGCGCAGCGCCGCGTATGCCGGCGGGATCGATGCGCGTCACCGGTTCGGCGGCGGCAATTGGGAGGTGACCGGCCATCTGCTCGGCTCCTATGTGACGGGGTCGACGGAGGCGATCCGTGCCACGCAGGAGAGCTCGGCCCGCTACTTCCAGCGTCCCGACGCCGACCATTTGGAGTTCGATCCCGAGCGCACACGTCTATTGGGCAGCGGCGGAGGCCTCGGTATCGGGAAGATCGGCGGCGGCAACTGGCGCGGCACCCTGCTCAGCGAATGGGTCTCGCCGGGGTTCGAGGCGAACGATCTCGGCTTCCAGCGGCAGGCGGATATCTGGCGAAACGTGCTATGGATCGCCTACCGGGAGCTCGACCCGGGAAAGGTCTTCCGGCGCTACAACATCAACTTGAACGCCTGGAACTTCAGCAGCTTCGGCGGCGAGCGCCTCGCGACGGGCGGCAACATCAATGGCAGCCTGACCCTGCTCAACTACTGGGGTGGCTTCGCTGGCATCAATCGCGAGTTCCGGGCGCTGAGCACCCGGGTGCTGCGTGGCGGTCCTGGTATGGAGTACCCCGCGTCCTGGAACTGGTGGGGCGGATTCTTCAGCGATAGCCGCAAGCCGATCAGCCTGGAAGCCGGCACGTTCGGGTGGCAGGATGAGGAGCATTCCCACGCTGGTGGTTACTACGCCTGGCTCGCGTGGCGCCCGGCCAGCAACCTCCGCTTGAGCTTGGGGCCGGAGTACGATTGGAACCACGACGACTGGCAGTACGTGGCCACGTGCGACGCACTGGGGTCGGAGCACTTCATCCTCGCCGTGCTGGATCAGAAGACGCTCTGGCTGACGACCCGACTCGACTGGACGTTCACGCCGAACCTGAGCCTCCAGGTCTACGCGCAGCCGTTTGTCTCGGCAGGTGAGTACAGCGGATTCAAGGAGGTAGTGGCGCCGAAGGCGGCGGCCTACGAGGATCGTTTCGCTCCGTTCGAGTCGGACCGGCTGAGCTACCAGGCGAGCAACGATGCGGACGAGCCCGGCACCTATTTCGTGGATCTGGACCGTGACGGTGCGAGCGACCTGTCGTTCGATGACCCGGACTTCAGCGTCAAGGAGTTGCGCTCCACGGTCGTGCTTCGCTGGGAATACATGTCCGGCTCGACACTCTTCTTCGTCTGGTCGATGAACAAGTCGGTGCTGGAGTACACCAGCCACTTCGATCCGCTGCGTGACTTCAACGCTCTCCGCACTATCGAGGGCGACAACATCTTCAGCGTGAAGGTCAACTACTACCTCAATCCTTAGTGCTGCTGCCCTGCACAGCTGGCGGGTACAGTCTGCGGCGCCGTGGCCCTGGTCTACAGAGTCGCGGCGTCGGTGTTCCTAGTCAGCTTGTGACGTCTGCCAGCCTGTAGTAAGCTCCGCACGCCGACACCGACAGGGGAGTAGCCATGCGCTTTCGAGACAGGGTCGTGTTCGTGACCGGTGCGTCCAGCGGCATCGGGCGCGCCTGCGCCGTGCGGTTCCAGGAAGAGGGCGCGTCGGTCTTTGCCGTCGCCCGGCGCGAGGAACGGCTGCGGCGTACGTTCGAGCATCATGCCGTCGCCGACGTGCGCTCGCAGGATCAGGTGGGCGCCGCCGTGGAGGCCTGCGTAGGGGTGCTGGGCCGGATCGACTACTTGATCAACGCCGCCGGCGTGATCGGGACAGGTGGAATCCTGGGCACACCGCCGGAGGAGTGGGAGCGGCTCTTCTCGATCAATGTGGATGGTGTCTTTGTCGTCACCCGCAACGTCGCGCCCCACCTGATCGAGAACGGTGGGGCGATCGTCAACGTCTCCTCGGTCACCAGCCTGCGGCCCTACGGCAACCTGCTGGCCTACTGCGCCTCCAAGGCGGCGGTGGACATGTTCACGCAGTGCGTGGCGCTGGAGCTGGCACCGTACCGGGTGCGCGTGAACGCGGTGAACCCGGGCGTCGTGGTGACGGAGCTGCACACGGTGAGCGGCGCGGTGCCCGATTACGAGGCTTTCCTGGAACGCTCGAAGACGACGCACCCCTTAGGCCGGGTCGGCCAGCCCGAGGAGATCGCGGCGTTGTGCGCGTTCCTCTGCTCGGACGAGGCGGGCTGGATCACCGGCGGCATCCACTCCATTGACGGCGGGCGTGCACTAATGTCAGCAAGGTGATGGGCGAGTGGGTGAGTCGTTTTCGACAGATAGCCACTGAACCGCGCACCCTCTAGCGGGGTAGCGCTGCCGATCGGGAATGTAGATCTTCAGAGCAGAGGATGTCGCCGTTGTTGACCCTCTTGTAGAGCAGGTTGGACCCCATGAATACAGTAGCGAAGCTGCTCGCCGTTGGCGCACTGGCAATCGTGAGCGCCGCCTGCGGCGCGGGCCAGGCAGGTGTTGAAGGACAGGAACCTGGGCTGGCCCGCGAGGTCACGATCGAGGTAGAGAACCAGAACTTCAACGACGCACGCATCTACCTGGTAGAGTTCGGCAGGCGTACGCGGCTGGGAACCGTGCCGGGTAACAGTACCCGAGTGCTCCGTTTCCACTCGGTGCCGCAGCAGGTGCGATTCCGTATCGATTTCATCGGAGGCAGCGAGTTCACGACGACGGGCATCGAGGTCAGCCCTGGGGACGAGCTCGTGCTCACCGTGACCGCCGCTGCCCATCGGTTGCGATTGCGTGGTTGATTTCCGGAGCGAGTGCGCAGCGCCAACGGTGACGGCCCGCCTCAGCGGCGCGGGCCGCGGGCGCCCCCGTGCCAGCGAGGGTCGGCCACGCCGATGTAGTCACGAGTCGCGACTGCGAACTCGATCCCGTGGATTGTTGCGCAGTACGTAGCCGAGTCGCGGGTCTCGGCGGCGAACCCGAAGCTCGCCAGCTCGGTTAGGTCCGCGGCCGACCATGTGGCCGCACGTCGGCCTTCCATGTAGATCTTTGTGGGTGTCGGGTGGAACCGGGGCAGCGCCATTGCGTCCGCCAGCGATAGCTCCTCGTCCACGAGTCGGCTCACCACCTCCACAATCGCAGAGATGATCCGCCGGCCCCCCGCGCCACCCAGCACGTACGCCGGCTTTCCCTCGTTGAGCACGATGAGCGGTGACTGCGACGAGAAGGGGCGCGCGCCGGGTAGCAGCGCTCCCAGGTAGCCCATCGTTGCCGCGTAGACGAATCCGAGGCCCGGGGCCGCTACCTTGGAGCCCATCGAAGGTCCGAGTGACTGCGTGAGCGCCACGAGCCCACCGTCCCGGTCAGTGACCGACAGGTGTGTCGTATGGGCCGGCTCGTGCACCCGCGGCGCGCCCCGCCCGCCTGGACGGACCGCCACCCGCGCGGTCACGCCCGGGTCTTCCACCTCTATCGCGCGCCTGGCCGCCCAGTCCTTGGACACCAGGATCTGAGCCTGCTCCGCGGCTGCCCCCAAGTCCTTGGTGCGATCCTCGAAGCTCAGGAGCAGGGCCTGCGCGGTGAGGGCGACCCACGCGGGCGTCCCCGCCCGATCGCTGAGGTCAAACCGTTCGAGGATGTGCAGAGCCTCGATCGTGGTCGCCCCCGAAGCCGGCAGGTAGGTGCCCACGAGGTCGTAGCCCCGATAGCTGCCGCGCACCACCTGTGAACGGCGCGCCTCGTAGCTGGTGAGGTCCTCAGCGTGGACGAAACCGCCGTGGCGCTGCATGTCAGCGGCGATGCTGTCTGCGATCCGACCCCGATAGAACGCGTCCGCGCCACCTTCGGCGATCGCCCGGAGAGTACGGGCGAGATCGGGTTGGGCGAGCCGTTCGTTGCCTGCGTAGGTCGTCCCGTCAGGCTTGAGGAAGTAGCGCGAGGAACCTTCGAACTCGCGCAGCTGGTCCGCCGCGTTGGCGATTCGCCTGGCCGTCTGCGGCGGTAGCGCGAAGCCCGATTCAGCGAGGGCGATAGCGGGTGCTATGAGCTCGGCCCAGGGCCGCGTCCCGTACTGGGCGTGCGCCATGGCCAGGGCCGCAACCGTGCCGGGCACCCCGATGCTCGGGTAGCCGTAGAGGTCCTCTTCCGCCGTCGCCTCGGCCGGCGCGCCAGCCGGCACCTGGGTGGTACCGTCGATCCCGGCGAACTCACCGTCCGGAGTGCGCAAGAGGATCTGGGTACGGCCGCCGAGGCCCGACTTGCTGGGCTCGACCACCGAGAGCGCGAACGCCGTGGCGACAGCGGCATCTACCGCGTTACCCCCCGACTCCAGCACCTGCACGCCGACGTTCGTGGCGTGGGGGGAAGCGCTGACCACCATGCCGTGGGGCGAACGGGCCAGCTGCCCGGGTCCGTAGGCAGGATGCTCTGGCGCCTGCGGCCCACAGCTCAGGACCGCGAGGCTGAGCAGGAGCAGCAGGCGTGGTGTCCCGTCCGGCCTCATGGCCGCGCTCCCGTGTCAGGGTGCCGAACCGGCTGGCCCGGTGCTGCGCCGCTAACGAACTCACCTCGGTCGAGCACCAGTGTGCCGTTGACCAGGACGTAGTGCACGCCCTCGGAGTACTGCGCCGAATTCACGTAGGTGGCCCGGTCGATGATCGTGTTGGGATCGAACACCGTGATGTCGGCGTACGCGCCGACGCTCAGCCGGCCCCTGTAGCGCATGGAGGGTACCGCACGCTCGAGTCGCTGCGCGGGCATGATCGTGACCTTACGCAGCGCTTCCATAAGAGTGAGGTGGCCCTCCTCACGCGTCAGCCGACCCAGCAGGTGGGCGAACGTGCCGGCGCCGCGCGGGTGCCCCTTTCCGCCGACGATGATACCGTCGCTCGCCACCATCACATGTGGATGCCTGAGTGCCATCAGCATCTCGTCCTTCGGGATGAAGAAGGTGATGATCGTGGCACCTTTTTCACGCCAGTACTTGAACGTCTCCTCGTTCAGCCGCTCGCCGGTATCCACGAGCATGATCGAGTCGTAGCTGACGCCGCCGAACCGCTCTTCCCAGCCCAGGTCATAGAGCGCCGACTCCAGTCGCGTGCTGTTGGCCAGGTAAGGATGGATGTCGGCCATGATGTCGATACCGTGCCGGCGGGCGCCCTCGATCATCTCCAGCGATGCGTCCATCGAGCCGATCGCCGAGGAGGCGAGGTGGACGACCTGGGCACTGGCCCCGGTGATCGCCGCCGCGGCGATGACTTCCTGCACGGATTGCACGATGGTCTCGGGGAAGACCGAGCCCTTGTAGCGCGAGTGCACGTGGGCCGGCACGCCGTGTTGGGCGGCCGCGTCGAACATGGCGATGATCTCCTCGTAGGAGGCGCCCGGCGTGTAGTTGATCCCGAAGCCGATCCCTACTGCGCCGGCCTGGATGGCCCCTGCGGCGATCTCGCGCATCCGCGCGAGCTGGGCCTTGCTGGCCGGCGCATAGAGATCCGTCACGCCCGCTGCCTCGCGGACATCGGGATGCCCCACCGTGGTACCGTAGTTCACGAGTGAGCCCTCGGCCTCGAAGGCCGCGTACCAGCCCGCGATGTCTACGGGCCCGCCGTGCATGCTGACTACCGTCGTAACGCCGTCCTTGATCTTGTACCGGTGCGGCTCGTGGTCAGGCCGGATCCGGGCCAGGATGTCCACGAAGCCGGGCGCGACCACCAGGCCCGAGGCATCGATCACCCGATTCGCCGTCACCGGCTCGTCCGTGATCGCGACGATGCGTTCGCCACGGATGAGCACGTTCTGCACCCGGTCGGTCCCGCTGGCCGGGTCCACCACCCGACCCCCCACGATGGCGATCTCTCCGGATTCCTGCGCGGCCAAGGGGCCCACCCCGCAGATAGCGATCAGCCCTGCCAGCGGAAGAAGCTGTCCAAGACGCATCCTCAGCATCGGTCTCCTCCTGTCTTGTGTACCGCTCTGCTGAATAGACCGAACGTGACGTCGCGTGTGGGAGTGAAGCCTCCGGATCGGCCGTAAACTAGAGCCAGCGCACGGCCCGTAACAGCCCAGGGCGCCGTGAGCCGTGTTGAGCCTGACCCGGCCTACCGGTTATCTTGAGAATCGGCCAAAGCCGTTGAGGGCCTTTCGCTGCCCTCGTTTAGCTCGCTTACCTGGAGCGGCGTTATGCGTTCATGGGCCTGCGCGAGTTCCGCTGGGGCGAGGATTCTCGCGGCGGCATTCGTCCTCGTCCTAAGCTCGTGCTCTGACTCCACGGGGCCGGACCTGCTGCTGAGTTTCACAGCCGACCGGTTTGACGGCCCAGGGGCGCCGCCTTTGACGACCGCCGAGGGTGGCGAGGGTAGGATCACCGTCCAGGGGAGCCTGAGCACGCCCTGCCTGGCCACGCCGTCCGAGGTCATCGCTGAGGCGGACCGGAACAGGTCGGAGTTGGAGCTGCGCGTGGGTTGGGTGCCTGCGGGCGACTGCATACCGAGCGTCGACGTCTTCGTCTACGAGGCGGTGCTCGGCAACCTCAGCTCCGGCCTCTACCAGCTCAGGGTTCTCCACGTGCTCACCGGACACGCGGCCTACGTGGCGCTGGAAGAGGACGTACAGGTCGGATAAGCGGTCCGCTTTCGGTTCGCAGATAAGACTGTCCCCACCGGGCGTCGCCCGGTGGGGACAGCGCGTTGTTGGACTACCAGCCGTTCGGGCGAGCGACCATCACCGACACACGCCCTCTACGTTGTAGATGCTATCGTTCACAAGGCACTCGCTCTGGGAGATCGGGATGCAGGTTGCCCGCGGGTCCACACCCTGATAGACGAGCGTTCCGCCGTGGATGAACATGACGGCCGGCAGGTAGTCCAGCCCGGCCGCCTCCCAGCGCCGCATGTCGAAGAAGCGGCGACCCTCGAGCCAGAGCGTCAGGTGACGCTCATGGTCCAGGGTGATCCAGGCGTCCTGCAGGGTCATGCCCGTCGGGTCAATGAGGCTCAGGCCCCAGAAATCCCGCACCTCGTTGATACTGGCGATGGCACCCGCGATACCCGCGGCGCCCTGCTGCACCAGCTGCGCCTCCGCCTCGATGAGGCGCATCTCCGTCCCCTTCACCACCGGGATTTCCGATCCGTAATCTGTGTACTTCATCTGTTGGTAGTGGTCCGTCGCCCCGTCCGCGCCCTGCGCGTGGCCGCAACCGGCTCCCGGCTGAGTGCAGTCGATGAACGGCGTGCGCGGATCTGGGCTCGGTGGTGTGGCAGAAAGCCTTACGGAGTCCGCGTAGGTGTAAATTGCGGACATCTCCGGTCGCCGGTGGGTCTCGATGTAGACTTCGTTCTCCTCACGTCCCGAGGCGACGTCGTAAAACGCGTTGAAGACGAAGCTGGTCGGCACCTGGCCGGCGTCGGCCACCGCGTTCGTCCAATCCTCCAGGCCGACGTACGCCTGCGCTCGACCTCCGTACGCCGCCCTCTCGACTTCGGTGTAACCCGCCAACTGGGCGTGGTAGATGGCCTCGGTGAGCCATGTTACAGCCCGCCGAAACGCCGAGTCGGGTGCCTGGGCCGGACCCCCGTTGAAGACAACCCAGCAGAAGGACTCGCCCAGGACCCGGTTGGAGAGGCCGGCATAGAGGTAAGCCCGCGCCGTCAGCTCGTTGCCCTCGAAGTCGTAGTCCTCGATCGCGGCCATCCGTTCGATCCCAGTTTCTGCCACCCAGCGGGCGCGCGACATCCGCTCCCATTGGGCGTTCACATATTCATTGGGGACATCCCCGACCCTGTACTCCGCCGTTGAGCTGTAACTTCCGCTGCCCGTCATCTCGTCGGCCGCCCGGCCCATCAGGAACGCGATACCGTCCATCTCGTAGGAAAAGTCCGACGACATACCGACGACCAGCGGCTTGACCGCGCTCTCTGCGTTCAGATCCTCTTCCAGTACGCGGCCAGGGTTGGTGGTCTCGAAGTCACAGGCCGCCAGCAGTAGCGCTCCCAAGAGGAGTAGCCCCGCTACCCTGGCCGGCCCTGAAAACGATGCTCTCGTAGTCATAGAGGTATCCCTCCGTCAGAAAGTCAACGTCAGGCTGACCAGGAACGACTTCGACGGCGGCATGTTGTAGTAATCGATTCGCGAGAACTCATCATCGAGACCCACTGTGGGGCCTTGATAGCTCCCGTCCTCGCGGGCCTCCGGGTCCATGGGATAGTTAGTGAGAAGGAACAGATTACGCGCCGCGAGTCGTAGCGTCGCCGCGCTGATGCGCCCCGGCAGAAATCTCTCCGGGATCCGGTAGCTCAGTGAGGCCTGGCGCAGCCGGAAGAAGTCCGACGCGAGCGTCCAGGCATCGTATGTCGTGCTACTCGAGCAACGGAACTGCTGAAGCGCCGTGATACCCTCGATCTCATCGTCATCGACTCTGTCTTGGATCGACTTGGTGAAACCCGGGTCGTCTGGGAGGCGGCCGTCGAGATCGACGTTGCACTCCGGCCATTCGCCCCGCCGGACCTGCTGCCGCGCCGTGCCGTTCGTTACGTAGTCACCGCCTTGGCCTTCGCCCAGGATGTCCAGGGTGAAGCGCTTCATGAAAGTAACCGACGTGTTGATCCCGTAGCTCCAGGTCGGGTAGGCAGGCCCGAGGTATCCTTCTCTTAGCACCGGCTCCACGCCGACCTCGTTCGGGTTCACCACGACCTGGCCCCACCAGCCCGGCACCGGGTAGCACCGGTCGGGCAGCGGCGTGGCGGGATCAAGCGGGTTCTCGATGAGGTCGTGCTCATAGCCGCAGCGGCGGATCTGCGGGTTGTAACCCACACTGCCCCCAAAGTCGATTAGGTCTAACTGGCCGATATCGCTGGCCTCGCTCT
>CANPVY010000371.1 GCA_947581845.1 uncultured bacterium
GCACTGGCGGGCACAACTGACGCTGCGCGCCTGGGACGGTGACGGCGTACCGAAATACCAGCCAGAGGCGGCGTTCGAGTTGCACGCGGGCCCGGCGTCCGTCTATGCCAGCGCGCGCTACTCGGACTGGGGCGATTTCGGCGGCGCGGCGGGCTACGCGGCCGTGAACCTGGACCTGCCGCTCGGCCTGCGCGGGTTTGCCGAGGTCGAGGACGGCGAGCGCGGCCTGTTCGGAGACGTACCGGTCACGCGCCAGTTCTTCAGGCGCTGGACGGCGGGCGCGGAGGCCAAGCTGTGGAAGTGGCGCGTGGGGGCGCGAGGCGGCCGCTGGCGCGCCAACCCATCGCCGGCCCTGGGACTGCCGGCGGACTCAGCCGAGTCGTTGTCGGGCGGTACGGTCAGCGTCGTGGACGCCTGGGCGGGCGGCCAGCTTCTGGAGATCTTCGGCGGTCAGCTGGAGGCGGGCGGGCGGGTTTTCGTCCGCGAAGCGGGGCCCTTCCTGTATTGGCCGAAAGAATCGTGGCAAGCCGAGGGCCGTTGGCATTTGCTGGGCAAGGGTGGTCAGCTGGAGATCTGGCTGAGCGGTGTGGGCGGTGTGCGGGGTGCTTTGCTGGTACCGGACGAGAGCCTGGGGCCGGGCTTCGCGGTGCCGACCGACGATCTCTACTGGTTCCGGGCCGAGGCCACGGTGCGGGTGCTGGCCGTGCACATCTACTACAACTACGAGATCTTCAATGCCGCCTCCGCCGAGCTCCTTGGCGATCTGCCTGGTTTCTCGCTGCCACTCGTCCGCGACCACTTCGGGGTGAAATGGGAGTTCTGGAACTGATTTGACAGCCGCGTCGGCGGCTCCGATAGTAAGCGGCGCCGGGTGTGGTCGAGTCGTAGCGGTGGTCAGGGAGGGGTCAGCATGATCCGCAGCATGACGGGTTTTGGCGAGCTGCAGCGGGAGACTGCGGTCGGGCTGCTGACCGTGCAGGTGCGGACCGTGAACCACCGTCACTTCCATACGCACTTCCGGCTTCCTGTGGGTGCCGAGCGCTGGGAAGCGGAGATCACTGGGATCCTGCGCGAGCGCATCTCGCGAGGCCACGTGCACTACCGGATGAGTCTGCAGCCGGGACCGGGGCTGGCGTATCCCGTGCAGGTGGACCACGCGCGGCTGAGCGCCTACCTGGCGGCTCTGCAGGAGATCAAGGACAGGTACGGGCTGGTCGGCGAGCTCGACATGGAGCTCATCGCCCGTTTCGCTGACGTGTTGCAGACGCCAGCGGATGCCCTGGAGTCGCTGGCTTTCGACGATGTGGCGGAGGCGACGCGAGCGGCTCTGGCCATGGTGGTCGAGGCGCGCGAGCGTGAGGGCGCTGCGCTCGCTGCCGACCTGCGCGAGTCGCTGGGGCAGATGGACGCAGCGCTGGACGCGGTCGAGCTGAGGGCGCCGCAGCGGTTGCTCGAGGAGCGTGATCGGCTGCGGGCCGCGGTGGCCGAGCTGAGTGGCGACGCGCAGCTGGATGAGGACCGTCTGGCACGGGAGGTGGCCTATCTGGCGGAGCGCTGGGACATCAACGAGGAGGTGGTACGGCTGCGGTCGCACATCGAGCAGGTCCGGCAGCTGGTCGATGCGGACGGGTCGGAGCCTGTAGGGAAGCGACTGGGTTTCTGGGTACAGGAGATGCATCGGGAGGCGAATACGATCGCCTCGAAGGCCAATGACGCCGAGGTTGCCCGGCTGGCCGTGGAGATCAAGACAGCCATCGAGAAGCTGCGCGAGCAGGTGGAGAACGTGGAATGAAGAGCTTCGCGGTGGCCATCTGCGCGCCTTCCGGCACCGGCAAGACGACGGTGGCCCGGGCCCTGGTGCAGGGGGGCACGGGTCTGCTTTTCTCGGTCTCTGCCACGACGCGGCCGGCGCGTGCCGGCGAGCAGCCCGGGGTCGACTACCACTTCGTGGGGCGGGACGAGTTTGAGGCGATGATCGAGCGCGGCGAGCTGCTGGAGTGGGCCGAGGTGCACGGCGAGCTGTACGGTACGCCGCGTGCGAACCTGGAGCGAGCGGAGCGCCAGGGTGAGCTGCTGATCCTCGACATCGACGTGCAGGGCGCCCAGCAAGTCGTGACGGCTCGCCCCGATACTGTCACGATCTTCCTGTTGCCGCCGTCTCTGGGGGCGCTGCTCGAGCGACTGCGGAACCGGGAGAGCGAGGACGAGGTGCGCCTGCGGCAGCGCCTGGAGACGGCGCAGCGCGAGCTGGAGCGCCTGGACGCCTTCGAGTACGTCGTGGTGAACGATCGCCTGGAGGAGACGGTCGCACGCGTCAGCTCGATCATCGTGGCCGAGCGTCAGCGGCGTGAACGTCAGGCGGAGCCACTGGCGGCGCTGCGGCGACGGCTGCAGGAGGATCTGGAACGCGAGCGTCGCTGATCTGCCCCCTTCCGAATGGCGCCGGGTCGGGATAATATTGGGCATTCCGATGGGCGAATCTTTCAGAGTACGACGCATGAAGGTCTTCACTCCCTCGCAAGTCGCTGATACGGCAGGTGGCAACAAGTATCTGGCCGTGCTCGTGGCGGCGCGCTATGCTCGCGAAGTCAACGCCCTGCCGCTCGGCACATCGCCGTACGGGCCGAGGAAGCTCACGAGTCAGGCCCTGGAAGAGCTGACCTCCGGCCAGATCGAGTTCCGCCTCGTGAAGCGGCGCCGCCAGGCGCCGTAGGCCAGCACCGATGCGCCCGTTCGCTGGCAAGCGGGTGCTGATCGGCGTCTCCGGAGGGATCGCCGCCTACAAGACAGCGGAGCTGGTGCGCCGGCTGGTGCAGGCCGGCGCGGAGGTTCAGGTCATCCTGACGGCCAACGCGGCCCGGTTCGTCGGGCCGGCGACCTTCGAGGGTCTGACCGGGCGGCCCGTGCACGAATCGCTCTGGGAGGAGGCGCTCGGGCATCTCGAGCTCGGTCGCTGGGCGGATGCGATCGTTGTGGCTCCGGCGACGGCCAATCTGCTGGCCAAGATGGCGGCCGGGCTCGCCGACGACCTGCTGACCACCACCCTGCTGGCGGCGCCCCGCCGGGCGCTGCTGGCGCCCGCCATGAACGTTCGCATGTACGAGCACCCGGCCACGCAGGGTAACCTGGAGCGGCTGCGCGAGTCGGGGCACACGGTCGTGGGGCCGGCGTACGGCGAGCTGGCGGAGCGTGAGGAGGGCTGGGGCCGCATGGTGGAAGCGGACGTCATCTTCGCGCACGTGGGCCGGCTGCTGGAGCCGGCCAGCCGCTGGCGTGGCCAGCGCGTGGTGGTGACCTCCGGCCCCACGTGGGAGCCGGTGGACGCGGTGCGCTTTCTGGGCAACCGCTCGTCGGGGCGCATGGGCCACGCGATCGCCGCGGCCGCCTGGCGGCGCGGTGCCGACGTCGTCCTGATCACCGGGCCGGCCCACATCGCGACGCCGCCGGAGATCAGCGAGGTTCACATGGTGGAGACGGCGGAGCAGATGGGCGCGACCCTCAGCCAGGCGCTGGAGGGGGCGGCCGCCTTGTTCATGGTGGCGGCCGTCGCCGACTTCCGCCCCAGTCACCCGCGCAGCGACAAGATTCGCCGGGCCGCGGGGATGACGTCGATCGCGGTCGAGTCGGCGCCCGATCTGTTGGCGACCGTCAGCGAGAAGGCGCCGGAAGGCTGCGTGAAGGTGGCGTTCGCGGTCGAGTTG
>CANPVY010000372.1 GCA_947581845.1 uncultured bacterium
GTGATCGATGCCAGCGACCTGGGCTCGCCGGTCGCGAGCCTGAGCGAGATCCCGCCCGGCGAGTACTACGTCCAGGCGTTCGTGAACGTCTACGAGCGCTTCGAGCGCGCTGACGGCCATGTGGTCTGGATGCCCGAGGACCACTGGGAGGGGCAGCGCTGGGAGCGTTCACCCGGGAACCTCTACAGCGAGGTGCGTCGCGTGCAGCTGGATCCGCAAACGGGCTACGTCGTGCGCCTGGAGGCGAACCGCGTCATCCCGCCGGTAGAGATCCCACCCGATACGCGGCACGTGAAGCGCTTCCGCTTCCAGAGCCCCATGCTGAGCGAGTTCTGGGGCCGGCCCATCTACTTGGGCGCTACCGTGCTGCTGCCCCGGGACTACGACCGGGAGACCGTCACTTACCCGGTTCTCTATCACCAGGACCACTTCTCACTCCGGCCGCCCCTCGGCTTCAGGGAGGGCACGGAACTCTACGAGGCCTGGATGCGCGATGATTTCCCGCGCATGATCGTCGTCACCTTCCAGCATCCGAACCCCTACTTCGACGACTCCTACGCGGTGAACTCGGTGAACGTCGGTCCCTACGGGGACGCTATCATGCAGGAGTTGATCCCGGAGGTGGAGCGGCGTTTCCGCGTGATCCGCGAGCCGTGGGCCCGCTTCCTGGACGGCGGCTCGACCGGCGGCTGGGAAGCGCTCGCGCTGCAGCTCTTCCATCCCGACTTCTTCGGCGGCACCTGGGCCTACTGCCCGGACCCCGTGACCTTCACGAACGTGGAGAGCATCGACATCTACGAGGACGAGAACGCCTTCTACAAGCAGTACGAGTGGCGGCGCGTGCCCACTCCCAACACGCGGGAGACCGACGGCCGGATCCGGCTGACCTCCGAGCAGCGGAACCGCTGGGAGCTGGTGAACGGGACCCAGGGGCGCTCCAGCGAGCAGCTCGATGCCTGGTCGGCCGTCTACGGCCCGCTGGGGGAGGATGGTTATTTCAAGCCCCTCTTCGACAAGCGGACGGGCGTGATCGATCCCGAGGTGGCGGCGTACTGGCGGGAGCACTACGACCTGCTGCACCACCTCCAGCGCAACTGGAGCACATTAGGGCCCAAACTCGTGGACAAACTCCACATCTACACCGGCGACATGGACGACTTCTACCTGAACGTCGCCGTCCAGGAGCTCGAGGCCTGGATGGCGACCACCGAGGACCCCCACTACCCGGGGTTCTTCATGTACGGTGATGGTAAGGGCCACGGCTGGTCCGGGCCGCTGAGCACCGCCGAGCGGCTGAAGGAGATGGCCTCGCACGCGCTCCGCCACATGCCGGACGATCGGACCGCGCCCTGGTGGCGCTACTGACCCGTGCAGCCAGCGCGTCCTCAGCCGGCCTTCGCGGCCGCCGCCATAGCGTCCCAGAACATCCGCTCGTAGGCCTGGAAGAGGCGCGCGCTGCGCTGCAGCCGCGCCGGCCGCTCGCCACGCTCGAGCCCGTCCTGGATGATCGCCAGTGGCACGTCCTCGAACGACGGCATATTCGCAAATGCGTCCAGGAACGAGGTCTCGTCCTGGCCGAAGCCGTACCTCTCTCGAGATAGCCCGTCCGGCAATCTGAATTGGGATTGCGGTTGGCAAGCCGACTATTGAGACAGCGGTGAGGCTCGATCGCCTGGCCCAGCTCGCGGTGCGACCGATACACCGGTGGCGGGTGTGGTCCAGCTGAAGCCGATCCGAGCTCTTAGCGAGGCTAACGTGCCCGTAGACTCACCTCTCGTTCTCGGATTCCGTCAAAGAACGAGAGCATTTCCTCCCACATCTCTCTTGTAAACCTGTGGCCTACACCAACGTACAAGCGAAACGTCACATCGTATCCCTTGTCGATGAGATATTTCGCCTGGTTCTCGAGTCTTGCAGGGTCACGGTCGCCGAACGTCCCACCGAGAAAGTCAATCTGGCTCTGCGTGCGAATTACTTCTCCGGGGCGTCCCACTGTCGAGTTGGCCGTATCCTGATCGCCGATGAAGATGAACTGCGCCACCGACCTGTAGGCCTCATTGTTGAAACCATAGCCCACAAGCGTCTCAAGGTCATGGACTCCAAGCGGCCAATCCATCTCGTGGATTATCGTGTCCGCGTGGACCGCCTCGGGCAAGGTCATGAATCCACCGCATTGGCCTGCAGCCACTGCAAGAACCCGTTCAGGATGCAGCAAAGAGTAGCGCTGCGCGAACATCCCGGCGGCCGAAAATCCATTCACAAACACCCTGCGATCAACATCGTAGCCGTGATCACGCAGGGCCTCAGTGAATCGATCGACCATCATATTCACTTTAAGGTCCGGCCTTCTCACAAGCGCGTCAGTCGAGTCAAGGAACACCCTCCAATCGAACGCCACAGCATATACGGTATTCGTGCTCGGTCTCGGGATCACAGGAACCAGCATGATCAGCTTGTGCTGTTCAGCCATAGCGGAGCGCCGGACTGCCATTTCTCGGGATTCGGCAGTAATGCGAGCGTAATCGTCAGTCATGAGGTTACCATGCAGTCCCGTCACCCAGATGAAGTTGCGTTCCGTCGGGTCAGCGGACTCAGGGACGTAGGTGAACCAGTGATATGGAATCGCACTATCTGCCGGATGAAAGACGAGTGTGCCAGGAGTCAGGATTTGGGTGCTGTCTGAGGTGATCGGACAGCACGTACGGCGAGCGTGGCCTTGGCAGCCCGTTCGCGTGTACGCGCGAACGGGCGGATGGGGATAGGCCTCGAGTGCCGCCAAAGCATATATCGCGCAAATGCCCAGTGCGAACGCGTGCCGTCCGGTCTGGCCCATCTGAAGCATGTCTCGTGCTCCCTGCCTCGCGCTTCAGCGCTCCGTGAGACGATAGGCCACCACCCTGTTGTCCACGAACGTCGGTATGATCAGTAGATTCCTCTCGCGGATGTACTCGAAGTCAGCGCTATTGGCCGCGCCCATCGTGTCCAGCACCTCCACGACATCGCCGTCAGGGGAGATCACGTAGGTCTGGCCCTCCCAGTGCGAGACCAGGTAGTTGCCGGCGTTGTCCACACGGATGCCATCGACGACGCCGGCGCCCAGGCAGGCTATCGCGCTGATACCCTTGTCCTTCAGGTCCACCGCCTTCAGCGACCCGTCCCCGGTGTTCCCGACCAGGAGTCGGTCGCCGTGAACGTAAAGCCCGTTCGCCCGGACGAGCTCGTCGCCGTCCAGCCATACCTCCACCTCGCCGTTTTTGAACCGGTAGATGCGGCTGTCCGGGCGCGTGTCCGACATGTAGATGTTGCCTTCCAGGTCGATCGCGAGGTCGTTCAGGAACTCGGAATCGGGGATCGGATAGCGGTTGACGATCGTTCCACTCTCGATATCGATCTCGGTCAGATAGCCTCTCTCGGTCGTGTACAACCTGTCCCCGTAGATCCCCAGCCCCGTGGGAGCGTTCAGGTCCGCGACCCAGTTGAGCTCCTCCACATCGCCGTCCAGGCTCACCCTCGAGATGTAGCCGGTGAACTCGGGCGTCTCGCCGTATCTCGCGTCGAAGCTGCTCACGTAGAGGATGTCACGTTCGGGGTCGTAGAGAACCGATTCCGGCGTGAGAAAGACCTGCGGTGTCTCCCAGACCTTGGTGACCCGCTCGTGTTCCTTGACGGGCGCGGCGAGCTCGCGGTCGGCCCGGGCCATGAAACCCCAGCCGCCGAAGCTCTCCGTGAGCATCAAGAAGATCTCGTTGAGGCCCTTCTCCAGCATCAGGTACACCGCGTCGTGCAGGCCGACGATCCCCAGGAAGGAGGGATCACGGTACTGGTATGAGCTGTTGCCGGAGAAGACCTTCTTGCCGTTGAGAAACAGATCGACCTCATCGCTGTAGCCGAACGAGAGCTTGATCCCCTGTCGCGCGTCCGATCGAACGATGGTCCGTGCGAGGATGATGTTGGGCTCAGAGCCGGTCCTGCCCGCGTACCTGGCGACGTCCACCAGACCCGAAGGCTCCGGAGTGACCTTCCGCCAGCCCGCGTAGAAGATGGCGTAGAAGCCCGGGTACACCTCCCTATTCGCCCGTGCTGCCGGGTAGACCCGCGAGATCTCCCAATCCATGAGCGTGCCGGGGGGCGTCTCCACGTCTGGCGGCTCGTCGAACGAGAGATCATCGGCGTGCAGGTAGCTGAAGTTCGAGAAGCACGCCGTCTCGTTCTTGGGGCCGAGAACGCCAACGCTGCCCTTGCTCAGACTGTGCTTCAAGTCGTCGATGACGAGAGCTGGCTCCTCCACATCACCCAGGTACAGGCGAGCCTGCCGGCCGTGGACCTCGAGCTTCAGGTGAACCCACTCACCCGCCGGGATCTCGGCTCCCGCTGTGTACCCTTCGCCGTTGTACAGCTGCCAGCCAGCGATGCCGTTGAAGGTCGGCGTGTACTGGATCGCGTCCGGATAGAGGCCCGCCCGGTGCGGTCGTATGTAGAGACGCTCGTAGTCCGCTTCCGACTGCATGCGGAAGACGAGCCCGGGGTACGACCGCGATCCGTCGACGGCGATATCGACCTCGATCACGCCGTTCTCGAACTCCACATCCTCGAGATAGGCAGCGCC
>CANPVY010000373.1 GCA_947581845.1 uncultured bacterium
TCCGTTGACACGTCGGGTGACTCCCGGCAGGTGGCTAACCGGGTCTACGAGGCCCTGTTCGCCTGAATCCCCGCACCTGGAGCTGACGTAGGGGAAGATGCAACGAAGCCGGCTACCCTTCGCCACCCGGCTCTTCATCGTGCTGTTCCTGTTGTCGGCCATCCCGTCGGCCGCGTTGATCGGGCTGGCGACCTGGGGGCTACGCAACTACGTAGAACTCGCTGGTGGCGCCGGCGCCTGGCAGGGGATCAGCGACACGGGCCGCGACCTGCTCGAGGCGGTCGAGGGGGCAGACCCTGACTCGACGGTGCGGGCCGCGGCTGCCAAGCACGAGCAGGAGCTGTCCCGCTCCGTTCGGCTCTCGCGCCGCTGGGATCTGATCGCCGGACATCTGGCCCGCGCCTTACCCTGGGTGGCGCTGGTGCTCGGGCTGTCCCTGGCCGCCGTCGCTGCACTGGCGGCACGCCAGCTGGCCCAAGGCTTGAGCCGGCCGGTGAACGAAGTCGTTGATTGGGCCGGTCGCGTGGCCCGTGCACAGCCGCTACCGCCGCCGCAGGCAGCGGACGCGCAAGGACCGCCGGAGTTCACCGTGTTGCGAGACGCCTTCCGCCGCATGGCGGAGCATCTCGCCGAGGGCCGGCGCCAGGCACTCGAGGCGGAACGCCTGCGCGGCCTGACCGAGATGGCACGGCGCGTCGCCCATGAGATCAAGAACCCGCTCACGCCGCTGATGCTGGCGCTCCGGCAAGCGCGTCATCTCGCGGCGCGCGGAAAGCTCGAAGGTTTGGAGGAACCCTTGCAGGTCATCTCGCTGGAAGCGGAGCGCCTTGACGAGATGGCACGGAGTTTCTCACAGCTGGGCCGCCTGCCGGAGGGCCCGACCAGCGAGATCGACCTGGCGGAGATGCTGCGTGAGCTACTGGACAGCGACTTGCCGGAGTCGGTGACGGGCAAGTTGACGGTCGAGGCGGCACTGCCGCGGGTGGAAGGGCATCTGGGAGCCCTCAACCGCGTCTTCCGGAATCTGCTGGGCAACGCGGTCGAGGCGTTGGGCGATCGGCCCGACGCGCGCATCGATGTCACGATCAGGCCGCGCAACGGCATGCTGGAGGTTGCCATCGCCGACAACGGTCCCGGTATTCCAGCCGAGGATCGTGAGCGGATCTGGGATCCCGATTTCACGACGAAGAAGAAGGGCACCGGTCTTGGGCTGGCGTTGGTACGCCAAACGGTGCGCGCCCACGACGGCGAGATCGAGCTGAGAGGTAGCGATGAGGGGGCATGCTTCGTAGTGCGCTTGCCCGCGAAACCGCGGAGTACCGGATGAGGCGCGGCTTCGCCCTCCTAGCGTGCGTTCTGGCGCTGACCTCGTGCCGCGAGCCTGCCAGCCGCGAGAGCCCAGGCGCCATTTCGGAGCAACCGGTGGCAGCCCGCCCGTCGCAGGCGCCTCAGCGTGCACTGGCTGTGGTGGTCCCCGATTACCGCCTGCGGATCGATCCGGCCAGGCACACCGTTGAAGCCCGCCTCGAGATCGAACTGCTGGAAGCGGATTCGATCCACCTCCTCTTCCGCGGTGAGTGGGACGGCTATCCTGGGCTCGCTTCTCGGCTCCGCAGGCTGGAGGCGTGGGGGCCGAGCGGTGCCTTGCACGTTGCCATGGGCGCCGGTCACCTGGGCCCCGCGCATCACATCGTCGAGATCACACGGCCACAGCACATCACCGTGGGCTTCACGATGGACCTCACGCCGCCGAAACACTCGGTCTACTACCACCGGGTCTCCCAGCTCGACGCCGAGGGCGGCCACCTGCTCGGCGCCGACCTGCTGCCGCGCGTCTGGGCCGGGCCGCCGCGACAGGGCCCGCAACGCGCCCGCATCTGGTTCAGCGGCCTACCCCGCAGCTGGCGCGTCGCCACCATCGAGCGCCGTGCTGGCACCGGCTACGAGATCGATGACGTTATGCGCGCGGTATTCGTCGTCGGTCGACTGCACACCCACCGGCTTAGCCTGGGGCCCAGATCGTTGACCACCGCCATCCACGGCCGCTGGCCGGTCCCTTACGAGCGGGTGGTGAACGCCGTGAACCAGATCGCCGGCGCCTTGCACCGCATCGCCGACGACGGCTGGGCCGCCGGTGACCACCTGCTGGGCGCTGGCCGCGTGCCCTCAGGTATTGCGGGCCTCAGCACCGGCGGCCAGGTCATCGGCAGATCCGCGATCGTCTATGTGGGCGGCTCCGGTCCCGGGGAGCTCGAGTTCCGGCGCTGGATGTACACCACGGCGCACGAGCTCACGCACTGGTACATCCCCACCGCTTTCCGCTTCCGTGGCACCCCACCCTCGTGGTTCGCCGAGGGCTTCACCGACTATATGGCGCTCAAGATGCTGCTGGTCGGCGAGTTGATCGCGCCGCAGGACTTCCTGGACGAGATCGGTGTGCGCCTGATGCGCTATCGCGAGAGCCCCCTCTATGGCGAACGCTCGATCGCCGAGGCCCAGGCGGACTTCTGGGAGGAAAACGCCTACCACTACATCTACGACGGCGGTGCGGCAGCCGCCTTCCTCCTCGACCTCGGATTCCAAGATCGCGGCGGATCCCTGGAACGGGCGCTCAAGCAACTGCGCCAGAGCGCGCCCCTCACCCAGGAGAGCCTCAAGGCAGCGCTGGCCGCCGTACCGGAAAACGGCTGGATCGAGGACTGGCTCGCAAGCGGTGCCAACCCCGATTGGGACGCCCGGCTCGAACGTTACCGGCTGGCTCCGCGAAACGGCTCTCTGGTGAGTCTGGACGATTGGGCGACCGATGTGCTCAGCTCGATCCGACCATAAGCCGCACGCTCACTCGGTGCGGCACCTAGCCAGCTCGCTGGCACGAGGCTTGGCAGGCTCGCTGATCCTGCTTCACCTGCCGCTCGCGCACGCACACGGCCAGGACATCCTCGAGCTCGCCCGCCGCCGCCATAGCGAGCCCGACACCACGCTCCTCGACTACCGCTCCCGCCTCAACACGCTGGTGAGCGTCGGGCTGATGCAGGATCGCCTGGCACCGCCTCAGCTCCTGGTGGCCAGCGAACTCGCCGCCGCGGTGACCTGGCAGCGGAGAGGCGGCCTGCAAATCCGCATGCTGGGCCAGCGTTATGTGACGGCCTTCAGCAGAGACGCCGAAGCAGGCCTCGATTTCAGCCAGCCATGGTTCGTTGCCACCACACCCGGTGACAGCCTGCGCGTGCTGGGCACCATCGAGGTACCCTCTCGTGCGGCCGTCCACCCCTTCGCGGCAGGCGCGGAGCGCTACTATCGCTACGCACTGGGGGACACGGTCACCCTCATCACCGCCACCGGCCAGGTCGAACTCGTGGAGGTGAAGGTCGTCCCCACACGTGGCGACGAGGCGCTCGTGGTGGGCTCCCTCTGGGTGGCGGCGGCGACCGGCGACGTCGGCGCCATGCAGATCCGCTTCGTCGGCAAACCGCTCTGGGCCGACGAGGATGACCCGGAGGGCTCGACCTGGGCCAACCGTATCCTCGCCGTCTCC
>CANPVY010000374.1 GCA_947581845.1 uncultured bacterium
ATCGGGTCGGGCTGGGCGACCGGACACACCATTACCCGGCACAGCTGTCCGGCGGCGAGCAACAGCGGGTGGGGCTCGCCCGGGCATTCGCCAACCGGCCGAAGATCCTGATGGCCGACGAGCCGACCGGCAACCTGGACGCTGAGACCGGGCACCACGTAATCGATCTCATGGTGAGGCTGAATCGCGAGGAGGGCACGACCCTCGTCCTGGTGACGCACGACGTCGAGCTCGCCTCGAAGGCGCACCGCATCGTCCGGCTCTCGGGTGGCCGCATCGTCGCCGACGAGAGAGTGACACCGCAGTGAGCCTGCGCTTCACGCTCGCGATGGCACGCCGTGAGAGCCGTTCCACGCGGCGGCGGCTCGTCATCTATATCGTCGCTATCACTCTCGGCGTCGCCGCGCTCGTCGCCATCAACTCTTTCAGAGCCAACGTGACATCCGCGGTCAGCGAGCAGGCGCGCCAGTTGCTGGGGGCCGACCTGCAGCTGGGCAGTCGCTGGCCTTTCGCGCCGGATGTGGAGGCAGTGATCGATTCGTTGGAATCAGCGGGCGCAGCCGTCTCACGGCTGACCTCCTTCACCTCGATGGCGCTGGCCACCCGTTCGGGTCACGCGCGTCTGGTGGAGGTACAGGCACCGTCGGGCGACTACCCCTACTACGGCGAACTCGAAACAGAGCCCCAGGACCTCTGGCAGAGCTTTCGTGCCGCGCGGCAGACGCTCGTCGATCCGGCCGTGCTCATTCAGCTGGACGCCGCGATCGGCGACACGCTCGCCATCGGGCAGGGCCGCTTCGTCATCGTCGGCACGGTGGCCAAGATGCCGGGTGACATCGGGCTGCGCTCGACCATCGGCCTGCGCGTCTACATCCCGGCAGCGTACCTGGCAGAGACCGGACTGCTGCGCTTCGGCAGCATCTCGTACTACCAGGCCTATCTCGAGATCAATGACCCCGAGCAAGTGCAGAGTATGGTGGAGGCGCGCGACTCGCTGTTCGAGGCCAACCGCGTCTGGTACACCACGGTGGAGGAGTACGAGGAGAATCTGACCGAGGGTCTCGATCAGCTGGGACGCTTCTTGGGACTCGTCGGTCTCGTGGCACTCCTGCTCGGGGGCATCGGTGTAGCAAGCGGGGTGCACGTCTTCGTGAGTGAGAAACTCGACACGGCGGCGGTGCTCCGCTGCCTAGGCACGCGCCAGCGGCAGACCTTCGCCATCTACGTGTTGCAGGCCGGTCTGATGGGACTGGCCGGCGCCGTCCTCGGCGTCGGGCTCGGCCTCGCAATGCAGGCCGTTGTCCCGCAGGTCGTGCGTGACTTCCTTCCGCTCGACGTTCCCTTCAACCTGGAATGGGGAGTAATACTCGCCGGGCTCGGGATCGGACTCTGGGTCTCGCTGCTGTTCGCGCTGCTCCCGCTGCTGCGCATCAAGGACGTGGCACCGCTGCGGGCGCTGCGTCGCGACTACGAGCAGGCACGCCGACGGCGCGATCCCTGGCGGCTCGCCACCTATGCCGCACTCGCCGTCACCGTCCTCGCGCTCACGGTCTGGCAGGCGCCGCAGCTGGTCATCGGCCTGGCCTTCGCCGGCGCTGCCGCCGTCGGTGCAACGATGCTCGGGATCACCGCTTTCGCCTTGATGCGCTTGACACGCCGCTTCTTTCCCAGGCGGGCCGACTTCGCGCTGCGACAGGGGATCGCGAACCTCTTCCGACCGCACAACCAGACAGTCGCCGCGACATTGGCGATCGGCTCCGGCGTCTTCCTGATCGCGCACCTTTATGTCGTGCAGCGCAACCTGCTGGACCAGATCGCCATCGAGACGCGCCCGGACCGGCCCAACCTGGTGATGTTCGACATCCAACTTGACCAGGAGGAAGGTGTCGCGGCACTGCTCGAGCAGCGCGGCGCGCCCGTGCTTCAGCGCACGCCCATCGTGCCCGCGCGGCTGACGCGCCTCGGTGAGCGGAGCGTCGAGGAGATTCTCGCCGACACTACGGGCCCACGCATCGCACGCTGGGCGCTGCTTCGAGAGTACCGGCACACTTATCGGGACACACTGGTCGGCTCCGAGCAGCTCGTGGCCGGCGTCTGGTTCACGGAAGAAGGCGCTGAGGTGCGTGAAGAGGCACTCCCGCACATCTCCATCGAGGAGGGCATCGCCGAGGAACTCGAGGTCGAACTGGGAGACCGCATCACCTGGGATATCCAGGGCGTCCCGCTGGAGACCGAGATCACCAGCATACGTCGCGTTGATTGGGCGCGCTTCGAGCCCAACTTCTTCGCCGTGTTCGAGCCGGACGTGCTGGCGGAGGCCCCTCAGAGCCTCGTTGTGCTCAGCCGCGTGGATGACCCGGTCCGGCGGGCGGAGATCCAGCGTGACCTCGTCGTCGGTTTTCCAAACATCGCCTCGATCGATATCACGATGATCATCGAGGCGATCGATGCGATACTGAGCAAGGTCGCTCTGGCCATCCGCTTCATGGCGCTGTTCAGTATCGCCTGCGGCCTCGTGATCCTGATCGGTGCCATCGCCACCTCGCGATACCAGCGGACCCGCGAATCGGTGTTGCTCAAGACGCTGGGCGCGCGCTCGCGCGTCATCCGCCGCATCCTCGCTACCGAATACTTCGCCCTCGGCACGTTCGCTGGTTTGACCGGCGTGGGCTTGGCCGCCATCGCAGGCTGGATCGCCGTCAGGTTCCTGTTCGAGATGAGATTCCAGTTGCCGGGCTTACCACTCCTGGCGTTCTGGCTGGGCACCGCGCTGCTGACCACGCTGATCGGGCTGGCGAACAGCCGTGACGTGGTGAAGCGCACGCCGCTGGCTGGCATGCGCGATTTCGCTGAATAGGAGGAGCACATTGCGCTACCGCTTCTTGACCTGTGACGTGTTCACCGATCGCATCTTCGGCGGCAATCCCTTGGCCGTGTTTCCTGACGCTCGCGGACTTGATGCAGAGCAGATGCAACCCATCGCCCGGGAGTTCAACCTCTCGGAAACGACGTTCGTCTTGCCGCCCGAGACGCCTGAGGGCACACACCGCGTGCGCATATTCACTCCTGCCACAGAGCTTTCCTTTGCAGGACACCCGACCGTGGGAACCGCGTACGTGCTCGCCTGGATCGGCGAGGTCAAGCTCGATCGCGACATTGTACACGTCGCCTTCGAGGAAGGAGTCGGTATCGTCCCCGTGACGATCCGCGTGTCGAGAGGCCAACCCGTCTTCGCACAGCTCTCCGCCGCCAGGATGCCGGAGTTCGGCCCCGAGCCGCCCAGGCCGGAGACGCTCGCCGCTATGCTCTCACTCGAGACTTCCGACCTGCTGCTGGGGGATGACGCACCGCAAGCCGTCAGCTGCGGCCAACCGATCCTGTTCGTGCCCGTCCGCGACCTCGCAGCGATGCGGCGAGTCCGCTTGAAGCGCGACCTGTGGGAGCGGTCTCTGTCATCGTATTGGGCATCGCAAGTCTGCGTGTTTGCCTACGAAACAGAGACGGACGAGGCCGACATTCACGCGCGCTTCTTCCCGCCCGCCCTCGGAATCGAGGAGGACCCGGCCACCGGAGCCGCGGCCACCGCGCTGGCCGGCTACCTCGGCATTCGCGACGCGAGGCAGAGCGGCACTCTGCGCTGGGTCGTCGAACAGGGGCTCGAGATGGGACGGCCGAGTAGACTGGAGATCGAAGCCGACCGGCAGGATGGCGTCATCACCGCGATACGGGTGGGCGGCTCCGCTGTGCTGGTAAGTGAAGGTGAGATGGATATCCCGGACAGGATGATGCATGGGGCGACTTGACAGTTCAGGCTGATTATTACATACAGAGATACGTCAACCCACAGGCAGGTGGGACGGGGGCGTCAACTCATGTGACACGCGACGGCCTCCGCCGGACCGTTGTCACACGCGAGAAACCGGGGTTTCTACTAGAGTGTGGTTTCGAATGACGCGTACCCGTAGACTGCTCGTCGGCCTGCTGTTCGTCGTTGCGCCCACCTCCGCGTCCGGGCAAGAGTCCGCCCGCGATATCATCGACCGTGTCGACCGCATCTTGCGCGGCGAATCCAGTCACGGCACCTCTACCATGGAGGTCGTGACGGAGAACTGGGAACGCAGCATCACCATGGAGGTGTGGTCGCTGGGCACCGAGTATGCGCTGGTGCGGATCACGGCACCCAGGAGCGAGGAGGGCATGGCCACGCTCAAGGCGGGCGATGATATCTGGAACTACCTGCCCCGCGTCGACCGTACGATCAAGATCCCGGCCTCGCTGATGATGGGCTCGTGGATGGGCTCGCACTTCACCAACGACGACATAGTGAAGGAGAGCCGGCTGATCGAGGATTACGACATCGACTACAGCTTCGAGGGTGAGCGCGACGGTGTGGAGGTCTGGGAGTTTCTGCTCACGCCGAAGCCGGAAGCGGCGGTGGTCTGGGGTCACATCGAGTATCAGGTGCGGAAAGACGATCTCATGCCCACCTGGGCGCGCTACTACGATGAGGACGGCGGGTTGGTGCGCACCCTTACGTTCAGCGATTTCCGCATGATGGGTGGCCGCCTGGTGCCAGCAGTGATGGACCTGCATCCACAGGACAAGCCGGGCGAGCGAACGACGGTGCGCTACAACTCGCTGGACTTCGACATCGACATCGACAGGAGCTTCTTCTCGCTGCGCGCCCTGAGGAGCGCGAGGAGGTAGGCCATGACCTCCGCTCCCTGGTGGCGCATCGGCTGGCGTAACCTGGGCCGCAACCGGCGGCGCACGCTGATCACCGCGCTGGGCCTGGCGATCGGTTACTTCGCCGTCGTGTTCATGGTGGCGTGGGCGGAGGGGCTCCAGAGCGAGATGATCGAGAACGGCACGGGCTTGCTGACCGGGCAGCTGCAAGTTCACGCCAGTGACTACCGACCTGAACGGAAAATCTACGACACCATCGGTGGGCGTGAGGGCACCGATGTCGAAGGGCTGGTTCGCGAGGTGGCTGCCGACCCGGCCATCGCGGCCGCGGCCCCCCGGGTCTACGCTGGCGGCCTGGTGAGCTCCGGTGAGGCCACGACGGCAGGCATTCTCATGGGAGTGGATCCGCGGCGCGAGGCCGACGTCAGCCGTATCATGCGAGGCCTTGTCAGGGGAGCTATCCCCAGCGCGGGCGCCAACGAGATCATGATCGGCGAGGAGATGGCGCGGCAACTGGAGGCGGATGTCGGAGACGAGGTCATCCTGGTCGCACCCGCCGCCGATGGCTCGCTGGGCAACGACCTCTACACGCTCTCGGGAGTCTTCAGGAGCGGCATGGCCGAGCTGGACGCATCCTACGCGCTACTCCCTATCGGCTCGCTGCAAATGCTGGTCGCCCTCGCGCCCAACAGGGTTCACGAGATCGCGGCCGCCACCACCGACCCCTGGCTGGCGGAGCAGGCCGCCGAGCGGCTGGCGAGCGCGCTGGCGCCGCTGGCGCCGGCTCTCGAGGTCGAGCCCTGGGGCCGTCTGCGCCCGGAGATGATGGAGTACGTGCGGCTGCTGGAAGGGTGGTACCTCATCGTGATCGTGATCGTCTTCGCGATCGCGGTCTTCGGAGTGGCCAATACCATGCTGATGGCCACCTTCGAGCGCCGCCGCGAGTTCGCCGTGATGCTGGCGCTCGGCACCACACCCTGGCGTGTCACCTGGACGGTCCTCGCCGAGGCGTTCTCTCTCGGTCTCGTCAGCCTGCTGGTCGGCGCCGCCATCACGTTCCCGCTGCTCGTCTGGTGGCACAACGCGCCGCCTGACCTGAGCTGGCTGTACGGCGACTTCACCATGTTCGGGGCGCTCGTCCGCCCGGTCCTGCGAGTCGAATACAACGCCGAGATGGCCGTGCAGACGGCCTTCGCTCTGCTGCTGACAGCCGTCCTGGCCTCGCTCTACCCGGCCGCTCGCGCGGCCCGCGTCCCCCCGGCCGATACACTGTCCGGGCTATGATGAATCGAGCGATCGTGATGATCCGGCTGGCACTCCGCAGCCTGCGACGGCAGGCGCGGCGCAGCGTGCTCACCGCGGCGGCGATGATCGTCGGCGGCGCGCTGCTCATGATCTCGCTGCCACTCGGGGATGGGACTCACGAGGACTGGATCGATTCCGCTGTGCGCATGGGCAGCGGCCACATCGCGATTCAGGCTCCCGGGTACCAGGCCAGCCGCAAGATCGAGGATCGCCTGTCGGACTCGGCGCGGCGCGCCGCCGAGGCTGCGCTCGAGGCGCCCGGGCTGAGGGAGCACATTGTCACTGTCAAACCGCAGCTCGCCGTCGGCGGGCTGGCCAGCTCGCCCACAGGAGCACGGCCCGCGCAGATTGTGGGGGTGGATCCCGTCGCCGAAGCGGCGTTCTCGATCCTAGATGAGAAGGTCGTCGAGGGGCGATATCTGGAGCCGGGCGACCGCCTGGCCGCCTACGTCGGAACGGGCCTGGCCGAAGGGCTCGAGCTGCGACTCGGCTCACGACTCGTGCTGACGGCGCAGGACGCTGACGGCGAGATCGCCGGCCAGCTCGTCCGCGTGGTCGGCATCTTCCGAACCGGTATTCCCGAGATTGACCAATCCTTGATTCATATCCCGCTCAGCACAGCGGGATCGTGGCTGGGCTCCCGAGAAGACGTAACGACCATCGCCGTGCTTGTCTCCTCGAGCCGCCGCGTGCCGCGAATCCGCCGTGCGTTACAGCGCGAACTCGCCAGCGAGATCGAAGCGGGCAGTGTGACTGTGATGGGTTGGCGCGAGGCGATGCCCGAGCTGGATGCGGCCGTGAAGATCGATGACCTCGGGAACTACATGTTCCAGGGCATCCTCTTCGGCATCATCGCCATGGGCATCGTCAACACGGTGCTCATGTCAGTGATGTATCGAAAGCGCGAGTTCGGCCTGCTTCAGGCACTGGGGCTCACCCCGCGACAGACCGGTGGACTGGTGATGATCGAAGGCCTAATCCTCACAACGTTGAGTGGGATCATCGGAATCAGCCTCGGGCTGTTTATCACCTGGTTCTTCTGGCGCGACGGCCTCGACTTCTCGTTCGCCTGGGAAGAGGACTGGACATTCTCGGGCGTCGTGATGGATCCCGTCGTTATCCCGTACTTCCGTATCGCCCGGGTGATACAGGGCCTCGTCTTCATCTTCATCATCGGAGTGCTGGCCTCTCTGTACCCGGCGTTCCGTGCGACACGCATCGATGTCGCCGAGGCGATGAAGTTCGAGCGCTAGTGATCGATGATCGCTGACTGAACGACACTGATCGACGATAGAGCCATGAGCAATAGGGACAGCGCAGCCGTCAGAACCGAAGACGTCTGGAAAATCTTCGAGCAAGAAGCCGAAGAGATACAGGCCGTCCGCGGCGTCACGCTGACCATCGAGCCGGGTGAGTTCGTCGCGATGGCCGGACCGTCCGGCTCGGGCAAGACCACGCTGCTCAACCTGATCGGTGGCTTGACGCGGCCTACGCGCGGAGGCGTCTGGGTCGCTGACCGCGACTTGACGCGCATGTCGAACCGCGAGCTGGCGCGGCTGCGGCTGGAGAAGGTGGGCTTCATCTTTCAGGCGTACAACCTGCTGCCGGTGCTCACCGCCATCGAGAACGCCGAGTTCCCGCTGCTGCTGCAGGGCGTTAACGGTGGCGAACGTCGGCGACGCGTGATGGACCTCTTCGAGCAGACCGGCCTGGCCGGGCTCGAGGACCGTCGGCCCGGCAAGCTATCCGGCGGCCAGCAGCAGCGGGTCGCCGTGATCCGCGCGGTCGTCGCTGAGCCGGCGCTCGTGCTCGCCGACGAGCCCACGGCCAACCTAGATTCGGCAGCCAGCGACCGGCTGCTCGACATGATGGAGGAACTCAACCGCCATCTGACAACGACGTTCATCTTCGCCACCCACGACCCGCGGGTGATGGAACGCGCGCGGCGACTGATCCGCCTG
>CANPVY010000375.1 GCA_947581845.1 uncultured bacterium
GTCGAAGGCCGCTGTCGCGAATTCTTGCAGCGATTCTCCTGTGCTACTCAGCTGTGCGGCTTGCACCCGCCCAGGACGCGATCGCAACGGGCCCTCCGAACCTGCTTGAGGGTGCTGCGCGGCTGTACAGCATCGACGAGGGTTCGACCTTCTCTGCGGAGCCACCCAGTGTTCCGCCGCGCGAGGTCGCCAGGGTCGTGATCAAGCTGTCGTTCGAGGTTCCACAGGCTATCCGATCTCTGGCCAGCATGGGGGACTACACATCTCTTGCACTCAGCCATGATGCTGCCACCGCCTCTCTGCGTGCGTTGCGCTTCGTGCTGAACGATCAGGAGATCGCGTTGCCACTCGAGGGCATGCTCTATCAGACCGTGCCCGGCATTGACCCGGGTCTGCTGAGGTCAGGCGCGAATACCCTGGTCGTTGAGATGACGGTGTTCAACCGCTCGCGCGAGAGCGACATGGTGTTCGCGCCGCTGATCTCACTCTCAGCGCTCAGGAGTAGCGATCTGGAGTTCCAAATAGGTCCGCTACTTGGCGCCTTCGACGAGGGCTCGCTCGGGGTGACTTGCCGCACCAATATGCCGGCGCGGGTCTCGATCTACAGGATAGAAGACGCCGAGCTGCCGGACCGCGTGGAGAGTATGGAACGTGTGGCCGGAACCGATCTCGGGCTGCTGCATCGAGTGCGTGTCGCACGTGCTTCGCCGGGCGAGGCGGAACTCTACGCCGTGGTGGCGGAGCGAGACGGTTACATTGTAGGCACGACCATCCGTCCGTCCGCCCCACGTGAAAGCGCGCTCAGGTTCGTGGCGCTCGGCGACAGCCGTACGCACGTCGAGGATTGGCAGACGGTTGCCACGGCCGCGGTCGAGAGCCGCCCCGATCTGCTGGTCCACGTCGGTGATATGGTTGCCAACGGCAGGCGCGATTGGGAGTGGGGCGCGCAGTTCTGGCGTCCCGGACGGGCTCTGCTGGGGAGAGTCCCGGTCTATGCTGTGATCGGGAACCATGAGGAGGAAGCGCCTCTCTACGACGAGCTTTTCTTCACCCCCTCGGAGGACGGCCGGTCGCGCAACTGGGCGCAGGAGTTGGGCGGCGTGCTGCTGATCGGGATCGATGGCCGTCAGGATTGGTCGGTGGGCAGCGAGAACGCCACGTGGTTGGAACAGACACTGGCGCGATCCGATGCCAGGTTCGCATTCCTGTTCAGCCACTACCCCAGCTATTCCTCCAGCAACCACGGCCGGCTTGACGAGGAAGGCCATCCCGTCGAGCGACCTGCGCGGGAAGGTCGGGAGACCGTCATCCCGATTCTGACGAAGTACGGGGCGACGGCGATGGTGGCGGGGCACGACCATGTCTACGAGCGCTCGGAACTGCCCGGCGGCCTGACCGCCATCACCTGCGCTGGCGGCGGTGCGCCACTGTACGAGAAGTCAGAGGATGCCGCGCGTCAGAACCCCTATTCCGAGATCCACGCGTCGCGACACCACTTCTGCCTGTTCGAAGCGGATTCCGACTCGGTCACGCTGAGAGCGCTCACGCCCGAGGGCGAGTTGATCGACACTCGCATCTGGCGAGCGAGGAGCGACTGACGGCATGCCCTGTGCTAGACTCCCAGCTGAATCGAGACACCGGCCATGAAAGTGAGAAGAGTCGTTTCGCTCACCACGCTTCTCTCATTCATCTTCCTCGCCCTCACGGGCATCATGCTCTTTTTCTCTCCGCATGGCCGCGTCGCCTACTGGAGCGGCTGGCGGATGTTCGGGCTGTCGAAGGAGCAATATGTTGACCTGCACACGACACTCATGGTGCTCTTCCTGGTTGCGGGGATCTGGCACACCGTGTTGAACTGGAGGGCCATCGTCGGCTACCTGAAGGACCGCAGCAAGCAGCTGAAGCTGTTCACCCCGGGGTTCTCGGTCGCCTTAGTGCTCAGTGGCCTGTTCATCGTCGGCCCGCTTGTTGGCTTGTTCCCGTTCCAGCAGTTCCTGAACATAGGTGAGGGGATCAAAGACTACTGGGAGGCGACGCGCGGGTCACCGCCGTGGGGGCATGCTGAGCTGAGCCCGCTGGGCCGATTCTGTCGCCGCATGGAGGACTTCGTGCGACTGGAAGACCAACGGCCGGTGACGATCGACTGTGACGAGGCGCTGGCGGCCCTCCGGGAGGCGGGCGTTGAGGTCAAGGACGAATCGCAGCAGCTGCTCGAGATCGCCCGTGCGAACTCGACCACACCACAGGCGCTCGCCGAGATCATCCTTACGGTAGCCAGGCCGGCACCACCCGGGGCTGACCGGCGATCCGGGCCCGGTCGGTCAGCGCGGTTCCTTGTACCCTACTCGGGACTGGGGCGCATGACCTTGCGGCAATATGCTGAGCGATACGGGGCGGATCTTGATTCGGCGCTCGCTATCCTGCGGGACCGGGGCGTAGACGTCGACCCGGATAACAGGCTGCGAGACGAAGCACAGCGGCTCGGAACCGACCCTGCGGGCATCGTTCGGTGGATCAACGAGGGCGCCGAATCGACGAGAAGGTAAGCTCAGTAGGATACCATTGAGGCACGATGAAGCGGATCAACGTTCCCAAGAACGTCCAGGTCGGCGTTGCCGCCCAACGTGACTACGGGAGATCCTGAGGAAGAAGGTACTTGGCGCCAAGATATACCCGCAGCGGGCCGTGCATGATCTCGGTATCGAGCGAGTTCCTTCCCAAGCCTATCTGGACTGAATCATCTGGGCGCACGGGAAGCTGCCAGGGACTGCGCCACTGGAGCTGGCCGTCAAGCACTACGCTCACCGTACCATCGGCTTCGAGCTGCAGCGTGTAACGGCGCCAGCCGTCGGGGTCCGGCGGAAACGGCAGCCGCGAGTAGCCGTGTTGCTTCGTGATCGTGTAAGCCAAGTGCGACTGGCCGTTGACAAGGAACTGGAGAAACGACTCACGCCCGTTGGGCCGCCAGTCTATGGAGTCAGCCGGCGGGGGCAAGGCCCAGAGGTCGATTGAGAAGGTCTCGTAGTGCTTGCCTGTGAAAGGCATCCGTCCCCACACCTCAACGGTGATGCCAGTATGCACAGGATACTTGCGCCGGGACACCGTTCCGCTGGGAAAGCTCTCGTCTCCGTTGCTCACGAAGATCCCGCCACCCTCCGGGCCGCCTGTGGGTCTGGTGTAGGGTAGAGGATCCCCGAAAAGAATCCAGCGGTCGGACCGGAGACCGTGGCGCCAGTCCTCGACGAATGCCGGCTGTAGCTGGCGCTCGGTGAGCGGATACGACGCAATCTCCAGAGTATCAGCTCGCCAGCCCGCCGCGCTCGCCATCACACGGGCGCTTCCTGGGCTCCGCACCTCGAGCTTGCCGTCTTGGGTTATGCTGGCAACGGAACTGTCTGAGACAGACCACTTCAGAGGAATACCTGCAGCCGCCACCGGGTGCCCTTTGCTATCTGTGATCTCGACCTGGAGCTCGATCTGCTGGCCGGGAGTCACCGTTTCTGCGCGCGGCTTGATGCACAGGGTGTCAATCCAGCCGGTTGCACGGAATGCCCGCTGCTGCCGCACTATCCTGACCATACCGCCCTTCGTCGTCAGCTGGCGCATCTCGCCCGTTAAGAGATCGAGCGCCCAGACATCGGGGTTGCCGCCGCGGTCGGACACGAAGGCCACAACCGCATCCGACAGCCAAGTCGGCGTGATGTCGTTCGCGATGCCCGTTGTCACCCGTCTCAGATCGGCCCCGTCCTGGCGTACGGTGAACAGGTTCGTGGATATCGGGTCGCGCGCGCCGAGAACAAGCGTCTGGCCATCCGGCGACCACGCGGGCCGCCCCGGCCGCCCGCAACCTAAGAGGATCCTTCGGAGCTGCGAGCCGTCGACGTTGACCACGAACAGCTGCTCATTGCCCTCCACGTTACCGACGAAGGCGATGCGCGTGCCGTCGGGCGACCAAACCGCCCAGCCATCACCTGACGTGATGGGCACGTCCGTCAACCAGCGGCGTTCGGCGGTATCGAGATCATGGATCGCGAGCCGGTAGAACCACTGCCGGCGATCCTCCGAGAGGTTACCGGACACATAGAGCAGGCAACGCCCGTCCGGTGACCAATCACAGGGGTACTCATCGAAGCGTTCGGTGGTCAGCGCCCGAACCTCGCCTGTCCGCAGGTCTTTCAGGGCGAGATTGAAGCCATCCACAGCGGTTTCTTGGAAGACAACCGCGGATCCGTCAGGCGACTGGAGGTCATGCGTGTTAAGCTCCGCTGGCTGGACCCGGACCTCCGGACCATCGACGACGACCTCCACCGTTCCAGGCCCGCTCGAGTCGGAGGTCACAACGAAGAAACCGGCACGGAGGTCATCGAGAGCCACGGGCCGTGCCTCCCCGAGCCGGCTCGTTCGCGCCGTCAGCACGAGAGCGAGAACCGCTGCCGCAGTGACAGCTCCGACCACCGCACTGGCAAGCAAGCTGCCGAGACCGAAGCGTAGGCCGGGCTCGAGCCTGTCGTGGCCCACGGTTCCGGGCGTCCGCACCGTTGCTCGCGGAACCGAAGCCTCCGGTCTCGGCTGGTCCGGGGCGGTCAGCACGGTCTCGCGGACCACGGCTATGGTCTTCTCGAGCTGCTGGGACGGTTCATCCTGCAGTTCACGGCGAAGAAGAGCCCTGTATGCTTCGTAGACTTGCAACGCCCCCAACTCGTCACCCGCCGCCTTGAGCG
>CANPVY010000376.1 GCA_947581845.1 uncultured bacterium
CAGCCCGCAGCGCGGCGACACCTTCCTGCGTGGCCTCGCCGATCCAGGCGAGGTCCTCGTCGTAGAAATTGTGGTAGATCATCGGGAAGACGGCGTCGATGGGCCACTGATCCCAGGCCTGGCGTACCAGTCGGCGGGCCAGTGCGGGGGTGGGGAAGACCGCGGCGGTGATGGGCTTGTCGTGCGCGTGGACGGTCTCGGCCAGCGCCCGCACCAGCTCAGTCACGCCGCGGCAGCGGAACTCACGCCATTCGGCGTCCTGCGACGGATCGGGCAGTTCGAGGGGATCCCTCCCGCTCTCGCGCTGGAAGGTGCGGCGACAGACTTCGCAGTAGCAGAAATCGAATTCCGGGCACTCCCGGTCCTGGACCAGGTCGTACTTCGACCAGAGTCCGACCGGCAGGATGACGTCCGGGTGGCGGATGTAATCGAGGTGCACGCCATCGATGGCCGGGTCGCCGGCAATACGGTCGACGATCCCCTGCAGGTACTCGCGGACCTCCCGCCGCGTGGGACACAGCCACTGGTAGTAGTCGACGTAGGGCGGCTTCTCCAGGCTCGAGTGCCCGGCCCGGCTGACGCTGAACCACTCCGGGTGGTTCTCCTTCACCCGGCGGTCGCCGCTCCGGTTGAGCGTCCAAATCCAGCGGTGGAGCTCGAGACCTTCGGTGTGCGCCGACGCGGCCAGGGTCTCCACGTCGCCGCCGGACACCAGAACCGCGTGAAATTCGGCCGCCCGCAAGCGCGCGAAGCGGCGCTTCCACTCGGCGCGACTCCCGTCGCGCCCGTGCACCCAGGTCCAGTTTTTCAGTTCGCGCGAGGCGGCGGGTCCGTCGGGTCGGGGGTGTGAGCGGGACGTCAGGCCGAGCCCGAGCGCCGCCTTGCCGACTGACTCGAGGAAGCGTCGTCTTTTCATGCGTGCTTCACTGCTCCATGCCCGGATGATAGCTGCGAATCAGCTGGGCCTCGATCTCCTCTTCTGTGAAGGCGACCCGCTTGAACCTGCCCTGTGCGAACATCTCGGCCTGGTCGTTGAAGTGCGGTGAGTCCTCCTTCGAGCTCTGGCCGTAAGCCAGGATCGAGTAGGCGCGTGGCGGGTCCCTGAACTCGACGGCGAGAACCCAGCCGTCGCCGCCCGCGGCGAGGCGTTTGCCGTCCTCTTCGTCCTCGTCGAAATAGAGCACGCGGAAGCAGCCCAGCTGGCCCGAGCAACCGCCCACCGGCAGATCCAGGTCACCCATGCGCAGCCGATGCACCTCGCCCCAGGCCACGTCCCAGCTGCCGAACCGGTCTTGCGTTTCCTGCACCGCCCAGGCGAACGCCTCGGCTGCGCGCGCAAAATCGCTCAATCCGCGCGGCGTCGTGGTCGGCTCTTCGGGGGTCCATGGGTGGCGGAACGCGTCATGCCAGGCGTCCCGCAGATTGCGGATCTGCTCCGGGTGCTCGCCCAGCAGGTATCGCTCGAACCAGAGCCGGAACAGCACACTGCCGCGGCTCTCGGGCGCGACGCTGTTGTCCCAGGCCTCGATCAGATCGATCGCGGCGGAGACGACGGAGTCCGGGTTCGAGGTCCGTACCGCGGCGATCAGGTCGTCCTTCACCCGGTCTGCGAGCAGCATGCGCATGCTGTGCTTCAGCTCGACGATCTCTTCCAGGCTGAGCCGGCGCCGGTCGTGGACGAGCTGGAGACTGTGCTGGCTGCGCAGACGGAGGTTGGGGCTCGGGAAGTTGGCTGGGAAATCGGCGGAATCCAGCACGGCATTGAGGTTCGTGTAGTGGAACGGGTCGTTGGCGTTCTGGATATAGCCGCCTCGCGGGTTGTGAACCTGGGGGAGCACATCGAAGGGTACGTACTGTGTCCAGACATCGGACGATCGCTGTGCCGGCACCGCGGAGGTATCTCCTCCCGACTCGTGGGGCAGTGCCGGGATCGTCGCATTCCAGAGATAGAAGATGTTCCCTTTGCGGTCGGCATAGGTGAAGTTCGAGCTGATCTGGGCCCGCATGCGCATGGCGTCCTTCCACTCGTCGAGGTCGCGCGCGCGCATCATGGCGAGGAACTGCTGTGCGCTGCGGTACTCGCCGTCGCCGCCCGCACGCATCACATAGATCTTCCCGCCACCGCGGTGAATAACCGGGCCCAGCGGTGTGTGGAAGAACTCGCGCGTTTCGCGTGCCAGCCCTTCGCCGTTCTTGAACTCGGCGGTCAGCGTCTCGCGCCGGAGCGGCACCGAGCTGCCGTCGAACAGGTAGTGGTCCGGCCGCTGCGGGTCGACATCCAGGGCGTAGACCTCATCCAGGTCAGGGGAGTTGTTGGTGGTGGCCCAGCCGAGGTTCTCGTTGAAGCCACCGTTGTAGTACAGCGGGTAGCCGACGCGGAAGTCGCCGTAGAAGTTGATGACGCCGGGAACGGTGACCTGCGCCTCGTAATAGCCGGCGTCCCAGTCCAGATGTGGATTGCGGACTAGGATCGCCTTTCGCGACTTGGTGCGACTGGGCGCAAACGCCCAGGCGTTCGATCCCTCCTCGGGCTCGACAGCCGCCGTCGTCGTGTCCTGCTGCTCAGCCAGTCTCCTCAGGAGGCGGCGTACCGCTCCCCAGTCAACTCCCAGGATCCAACGGGCAGCGACATCGTGTCCGGTGAAGGTAGGCTGCACCCAATCCGCGAACTCCTCGGGATGTAACTTGACGTAGTGATTGACCCCGGCAGCATAACCTTCGAACACATCGCGCATGTCCTGGTTGAGCAGGTGATAGGTCTCGACGGCGCGCGCGTAGGATACCCGATTGCGGAAATCGGAGTCGAGCGAGTCGGGCCCCAGGTAGCGAGCCAGCTCGCCGCGTGCCTCAACGAGTCCCATGACGACGCGCTCACCATAGTCCTCGACGTGGCAGTAGGCCAGGCCAAAGAACGCTGCGGCCAAGTCCTCACCCAGGATGTGGGGGACGCCGTAGGACGTCCTTCGGATCTCCACACGTTCGGCCAGCGGACGTATCTGCGCGGCGCTGTCAACCGCCGGCTGGAGGAGCGCGGTGAGCAGCACTAATGTGGGCAGCGCGTGGCGGTACACGGCGCGAGACGGAGCCATGTCCGGCCTCCTTTCCGTGAAAACGGGTTTCCCTTGCGAGAGCATGTTGCGAGCTCGTTGCCAACCGAGTGTAAGGAATGTACAGATACGGACGCGATTGACATACCGGCAGGCGGATTCGGATTGCACGGTGCCATGTACGGCGACACGCGCTGAGCCGAGATGCCTGAGAAGGCGACCCGCAACTGCAGTGAGGAACTCATGAAGCACTCTCGAGTCAGCTTCGTCGCTCTGCTGTTGAGCCTGGCCCTCGCGGCGCCGGCGCTGGCGCAGTGGCTCCCGGTCACGGAGCCCGAGCAGGTCGGACTGTCGTCGGAGCGTCTGGAGCGAATCGACGCGATCGTGCAAGAGTACGTTGACGCTGGGAAGATCGCGGGCGCGGTGACCTTGGTGGCCCGAGACGGGCGTATCGCGCAGCTCGAGGGCTACGGTTGGGCGGATAGCGAAGGCGGCACGGAGATGGCGCCCGATGTGATCTTCCGGATCGCGTCGATGACCAAGGCGGTGACCAGCGTGGCTGTGATGATGCTGGTGGAGGAAGGGCGTCTAGCGCTGAGCGATCCCGTCTCGCGGTATATCCCCGCGTTTCACGGCACCCGCGTGGCCATCCGCGACGAGGAAGCCGAGGCCGGGTACACGATCGTGCCTGCGCAGCGAGAGATCACGATACGCGACCTGCTCACGCATACCTCCGGGATCTCCTACGGTACGGGGTACGTGGAGGAGCTCTATCGGGATGCGGGCGTCTACTACTGGTATTTCGCCGACAAGCAGGAACCGATCGGCGTGAGCATGGAGAGGCTGGCCGGCCTGCCGTTCGTGGCCCAGCCGGGCGAGCGCTTCGTCTACGGGTTCTCG
>CANPVY010000377.1 GCA_947581845.1 uncultured bacterium
CGAGGGACTCTTCCTGATCGAGAACCTCCAGGCGATCGCGCTCGAGCGGACTACCACCGCCCGGGACGCGATCCGGCTCATCGGCGAGCTGGTGAAGGAGTACGGCTACGGTGATTGGGGTGAATGCCTGACGTTCGCCGATTCGAAGGAGGTCTGGCACTTCGAGATTCTCGGTGCGGGGCCGTTCGAGGTCGGTGCCGTCTGGGCGGCCGTACGGATTCCCGATGAGCACGTGGGCATCTCGGCCAACATCTCGCGAATCGGCGAGCTGGACCTGGACGACGCGGACTACTACGTGGCGAGCGAGAACGTCTTCTCACTGGCCGAGGAGATGGGATGGTGGGCCCCCGACAGCGGCGAGCCGTTCAAGTTCTGGAAGGCGTACGGCAGCACGGATCAGGAAGGAAACCCGCGTCGCCCCTATTCGACGCGCGAGTTCTACGTCCTCAGCACGCTCGCCCCTTCCCTCAACCTCTCTATGGACATGGAGGAGCTCCCCTTCTCGGTCAAACCCGACCGGAAGCTCTCGGTCCGCGACGTCATGCGCTACTACCGGGAGACCTACGAGGGTACCGAGTTCGACATGACCCGTAACCTGATGGTGCCCGACAGGCCGCGCCGGGGGGAAGGCGCGGCGGAAGAATCGGAGATGGTGAAGAGCCCGGTGGTCAACAACTGGTCCATCGTCCGTGACTTGGGGCACCTGTTGAACACTTTGAAGCCGGGCACCGTAGAGCATACTCGAACCATCGCCGTCGACCGCTGCTCCTACTCGCAGATCATCCAGGCCCGTGACTGGCTGCCGCCCGAGATCGGCACGATCGCCTGGTTCTCGTTCGACAACCCGGGCCAGAGCCCGCGGATCCCCGTCTTCGCCGGGGTCCTGGCGCTGCCCGAGAGCTTCAAGGTCGACTGCCAGCACAGATACCGGACCGATTCCGCCTGCTGGTGGTACCGCCGCGCCAACCGGCTGGCGATGATCAAGTGGGGCTGGGCCCGGGAGTACATCGAGGGCGGCGTGCAGGAGTACGAGCAGCGGGCCTTCGATGAGCTGCCGCTGATCGAACAGAAGGCGCTGGAGCTCATGCGCAGCGAGGGCGGCGATGACCCGATCGCCTTCCGCGAGTTCCTGACCCGGTACACCGACGGTTTCGCGCGAGCGACCATGCAGAAGTGGTGGGAGCTGGGCGACCTCTTCTGGGCCGGACTGGCGCGAGGGTGGTGATCCCGGGACCTGCCGGAATCCTAAAGAGCGCCGGCTCTGGGGTCTGGCGTTCAATCGATTGGAGAGGGGCCATGGGGGGAAAGCAGCGAATGGTGAAGCGCTTCGGCGGATCAACGGTGATCGTGGCCCTGATCGGGATCGGCCTGGCACAGCCTGCGGTCGCTCAGGACCCCGGGCCGGGCCGGTCCGTCGGGCGCTTCGCGATCGAGCTTGAGGCGGGTCCTGTTTGGCAGAGTCGGAACGACGTGCGTATACCGAACGAGACGGGAACCAAATTCTCGCTTGTCGACCTGGTGGGGTCCGGTCCCTACTTCGCTTATCGGCTGTACGCGTCGTGGGAAATCGGTCAGCGGCACGGGCTTCGTCTGCTCATCGCCCCGCTGACGATATCGGCGGACGCGAGCCTGGACGAGCCCGTGGCCTTTGCCGGAGAGGCATTCGAGGCTGGCGCCCCAACCGATGCGACTTACCGCTTCAACTCCTACCGCCTGACCTATCGCTATCGGTTGCTGACGGGGGAGATGTGGAAGTGGGATATCGGCTTCACGGCCAAGATCCGAGATGCCAAGGTCGCGTTGCAGCAGGATCAGGTGGTGGCCGAGGACGCGAACGTCGGCTTTGTCCCGCTCCTGCACGTGGCGGCCCAGGTCCAGATCGCGGATCGCTGGCGCCTCCTGGGTGACCTTGATGGCCTGGCCGCTCCGCAGGGAAGAGCGGAGGACCTGGCTCTGAAGTTGAGCTACGATGCAGCCGCTGATTGGAGCTTTCAGGTCGGCTATCGGACTCTGGAGGGCGGGGCTGACACGAATGACGTCTACACCTTCGCCTGGTTGCACTACGTCGTGTTCTCAGTCGCGTACCGTTTCTAGCCCGCCGACAGCAGAGCTCGCCGCTTCTGGCGCAAATCTTTCAGGCTGTTATCTTTACATAACGCGCACCTGTGCGCTGCTCCCCCGTGCGCGGACTCCCCGCAGACCCTGTTCTATCTCCCCCGTCGACCATCACGTCCAACGAGGAGGTAGAGCGATGATGAAGAAGTTGTGCGGGCTCACCCTTTTGCTCGTACTCGTGGGCGCGAGCCCGGCGCTGGCCCAGTTGCCCGGTATCGGCATCGACCTCACCGCCTACGGTGGCGTGTTCGTGCCACTCAACGACATCGTCGAGGATGAGGTCATCGGCACGGGCAAGCACGAGAGCGCGTTGGCGGTGGGCGGACGCCTGACCCTGGGGCTGCCGGGACCCCTGGGTGTGGAGGGCGCGTTCAACTACGTGCTGAGTGATGTGGAGGAGGAGGGCGCCGGTACGGAGAGTGCTCACGTCTGGGCGGTCAGCGGCCGGGCCGTATTCGAGTTCGGTCTGCCGGCGGCTCCCCTCACCTTCTTCGTCAACGGGGGCATCGCCTACATCGACCGTGGGGGCGACGCCTACGAAGACGTGGAGGACAAGAGCAACGTGGGTGGTGTCGCCGGCGTCGGCGTCAAAGTCGGGCTTCCGGGCCTGCTGGCTATCCGTCTGGACGTCGAGGACTACATCTATTCTGCGAAGCCGACGATCGCGGGTTTGGAGCCCGCGGACTCGAAGCTGCAGAACGACATCGTTGTGTCCGCCGGCCTCGTGTTCTCCATAGGGCCGTAGCCTGATCGCACTCTCTGCCAGATGAAAGGCGCGGTTTCGGTCGCGCCTTTTCTGTGCCCAGGCTTCCTGTCGCGTGGCGGAACCCGCTCAGCAGTCGCCGTCCGTCGTCCCGCTCTCACGAGTCGCGGCTTGGGGGGCTCCCTCACGTAGCCAGCCGGCCAGCTCCAGGCCGTGCTCGAGCAGAAGGTCAGTGTCGCTGAGCAGGGCATCGGCCGAGCGATCGGCGATCAGGCGGCCGCCATCGAGGAGCAGGATGCGTGGGCAGACCGCCGCAGCGAACTCGACGTCGTGGGTCACCACGATGAGAGTCTGCCGGCAGGCGCGGAGGATCTCGGCAATCGTGCGTCGGCCACGGCCGTCCAGCCCCGCACTCGGCTCGTCGAGGGCCAGCACACCCGGGTCCATGCTCAGCACCGTGGATAGCGCGGCGCGGCGCTTCTCGCCGCCGCTCAGGTGATGGGCCGGCCGGCGCGCGTCGACGTGCCCGAGACCGACGCTCTCGAGCGACCGGCGCGCGCGCGCCTCGGCTTCCAGGCGGGAGGCGCCCTGACAGAGCGGCCCGAAGGCCGCGTCCTCCAGCAAGGTCGGCATGAACAGCTGGTCGTCGGGATCCTGAAACACCAGGCCAATGCGGACCCGGATCTCAGGCAAGTTGGGTGGGGTGACGGGCAGCTCGCCGATGCGGACGGATCCAGCCGCAGGTTCGAGGATACCGTTCAGGTGCAGCAGCAGCGTGCTCTTGCCCGCTCCGTTCGGGCCGGCGATCGCCGCGTGCTCGCCGGGCGCCAACGAGAGTGTGACGTCGGAGAGCGCAGGCGCCGCAGCACCCGGGTAGCTGTACGTCAACCCGGTGATCTCGACTCCCCAGGCCTTCGCGCCCCTGCCCTCGCTCATCCCCTGACTTCGAATAGACCTGCCAGCCAGATCGCCGCGAGCAGGGTGATGATGGCAACGGTCCAGACTGGGCTCACTGAGGCCGTCGGCTGTAAGGTCGGCAGGCCGTCGCGGTAGCCACGGCTCAGCATCGCGGCGTGGATGCGGCTAGCGCGCGCATGCGCCCGCACAACGAGGTGTGCCAGTAACGCCGCCCGTGCCCGCCAATACCGGCTCGCCGAGGCGCGGCCCAGACGGCTGCGCAGCGCACGGGCGGTTCGTTCCAGCTCGTCGTTGAGCACGTAGACGTAGCGGTAACCGAGCGCCAGCGAACTCTTGACGAGGCGAGGGAGCGGCAGGGCGTCGAGCGCGCTCAGCAGGTCAGCGGCCCGCGTGACCGAGATCACGACGGTCACCGCGGAAACCGCCAGGGTCGCGCGCACCATGATCTCAGCGGCCTTTGTCAGACCGGTGCGGCTGAACGTCAGCGGACCTAACTCGAAGGCGACTGGCCCTGGGACGCTGAGTGGCAGCGCCAGTGCGGGCAGCAGGAAGAACGGGACCGCGTGCGCGACGCGGCGGGCCAGTGCGCCTGCTGGCAGGCTGGCCGCCCAGACGCCGAGTGCCACGATGAGCGCGATCGCAGCGAGGCCACGCCAGGCGCCGGGCGGCATCAGGCCGGCCGCGAAGGCGGCGGCGATGGCAATCCAGAGACGTTGCTCGGGCGTCGTACGGCGGCCCAGCCAGGACGGGCGATCGGCGAAGCGATCGAGGTGGGCGAAACCCATCAGCTCTCTCGGGCTGCGCGGGCCCGTGCCAGCGCTCGAGCTGTGGCGGCGACGCCGGCGAAGAGCAGAGCGACTCCGAGCAGGATGGCGACGAGCGTCCCCGCGGTCCCCGGTAGCCAGGCCTGATAGTCGGAGAAGGGGGCGCCCTCCCAGGGCGAGGCCGCTTCCGCGAATCCCAGGTCGATCGCCACGCGCTCAAGCCCGTCGGGCGCGGCTGAGGCCAGGATCGAGAGCAGGCCGGCCAGAATCGCCACCACTCCCAGCCCCGCCAGTACAGCGGCTCCCGTGAGCCTGCCGGGGGATACGGCCTGCGGCTGGAACAGCAGATCAGGTCGCTTGCGGGCCAGCGCCCAGACGGCCAGGCCGGTAATCACACCCTCGGGCACCCCGATGATCGCGTGCACGCTCGCCATGGCCCCCAGTGACAGCGCGGTGGGAGCGACACCGCTCAGTCCTAATTCCAGTCCGGCGGCGGCCCCGGTGAGCACGGTGGAAAAGTAGGCGGCCACAGCTGCCGCCAGGCCGCGTCTGCGGGTCCCGTCTCCGGCCAGCGTAACGAGTGCGCGGTAGATGCCGTACCCGACCAGTGCACCTGCGCCGGCCATGTTGAGCACGTTCGCGCCCAGGGCCGTCAGCCCACCATCGGCGAAGAGCAGCGCCTGCGCGATGATCACGGCCGTCATCACCAGGTAACCGGCCCAGGGGCCGAAGACGACAGCCACCACGACGCCGCCCAGCAGGTGGCCGCTGGTCCCTCCCGCGACCGGGAAGTTCACCGCCTGAGCCGCGAAGACCGCGGCGGTGGCGAGTCCCAGGGTGGGCGCCGCCCGGTCGTCCAGGCGCGCTTGTGCTCGTTTCGCGGCGTAGCCGGTAAGCGCCCCT
>CANPVY010000378.1 GCA_947581845.1 uncultured bacterium
CTGGGAACCGCTGAGGTGCCCGGGATGGTCGATGTGCTGTTCCGCGGAGTGGCCTTCTCGGCGGTGGCGCGCCGGCCGGAGCCGGAAATCTTCTACTTCCTTCCGATTGGCGAGGGTCCGCCACCCCTGCAGGTCCTCTACCAGCATCCCCGTTGGGGCAAGATCGCGACGCGCCTCGCGCAGGCCGACGCCCATTTCTTGCTCTGCGTATCCGCGCAGGATTGGCTCGCAGCGGGTCCGATCGCTGGGTTCGAGGCCTGCATAACGCTGAACGCGTCAGGCCTGGAAGTGGAGCTGCCGGGTCAGGCACGACGCCTGGTGGAGTTCCTCGCGCCGCCGGAGATCCGGGAAGGGCAGGGGGATCTGCTCGAGCTGCCCTGGTACGCCGCGGCCGAGCCCGAGACGCAGCCCATGTCCCGTCCGGCGCCAGGCGCAGCGCGCCATCCCGAGAGGGGCCCCGTTGTACGGCCGGAGCCGGGCCGCCCGCAAGCGCCGCCTGCCTGGGCAGGGCCGAGGCCCGTCCCTGCTCGCCGTGGCGCTGACAAGGGTCGTGGACGCCGCCGCATCGTGCCGATAGCTGCGTTCGCTGCTGTGGCGGCCGTGCTGCTCACGGTTTACATGACGATCGGTAGCCGGCAGGTTCCGGAGGATCCTGGGTACGTGGAAGCCGCCGCCGACACCGGGCAGGTGACAGCGAGCACGGCTTCAGCCGCTGAGCGGCAGCGGGAGAGGACTCGACTGCAGGAAGACACCCTGCCATATTCGGTGCTGATCGCGTCCTACAGTTCGTATGACGATGCCCTGGCGCGCCAGCGGGAGTGGACGCGTGCGGATCTCCCGTTCTACGTCGCGCCAACGCCGGTCAGGGGCATCGTTTACTATCGCGTCTTCGCGGGCATGCTGGCCGATCGCGAGCGTGCTGAGGAACTGATGGCCCAGTTGGTGCGCGAGAGGATCAAGGATACCATCAGGGATTGGGATGTGAGACCGGCACGCCTCGCGTTCAACTTCGGAGTCTACTCGAGCTCCGGAGAAGCCCGCGCGGTTCTCGAGACACTGTTCGCTCAGGGTGTACCCGCCTACATCGTGCCGGCTGCCGCCGATGACGGCATCGCCTATCATGTCTTCGCCGGTGGCTACGAGAGGCCCGAGGACGCGCGACCGCTGGAGGAACAGCTCAGGCGCGCCGGGCTGGATGTCGAACTTGTGGAAAGGGTGGGGTTGGTGCTGCCATGAAGCTAGTCGGGATCGAGTTCCACGGCTTCAAATCGTTCGCCGATTCATCCCAGATCCGCTTCCATGATGGGATCACGGCCATCGTCGGTCCTAACGGTTGCGGCAAGTCGAACATCTCCGATGGCCTGCGGTGGGTGCTGGGTGAGCAGCGTCCGACCGCCATTCGCGGGTCGCGCATGGAGGAGGCGATCTTCCAGGGCACTGAACGGCGAAAGGCGATTCACCGCGCTGAGGTCACGCTCCGCCTCTCGAACGAGGATCGTCTGCTACCTGTCCCCTACACCGAGGTGGAGATCAGTCGAACGGTCTTCACCGGCGGCGAGAGCGAGTACAGGCTTAACGGAGGCCTCTGCCGCCTGCGCGATATTCAGGATCTCTGCCGGGACACCGGCCTCGGCGCGAACGCTTACGCGATCATCGAGGGTCGCATGGTCGACGCGATCCTCAGTGATCGGGCGGAAGAGCGCCGCGCCATGTTCGAGGAAGCGGCAGGGATCGGCCGCTACAAGGACCGTCGCCGCGTGGCCGCACGCCGCCTTGACGAGGCCGATGCCGATCTCGCCCGCGTCGACGACCTGATCTCCGAGGTCGGGACGAAGGTCCGTAGCCTGGCACGCCAGCGCGGCCGCGCGCGCCGGTACCTCGAGTTGCGGGAACGCAAGCTCGCGGTCGAGCTCGCTCTGGCCCAGTCGGAGCTGACTCGGCTGGGTGAGCGAGGCGCTGAGATCGATTCCGAGCTGCGCTCGCTGGAAGACGCTCGCGTGCAGGACACCGTGCAACTGCGCGCCGCCGAGGCGGAGCACGAGACGCTGCGGACGCGACTGGCCGACTTGGAGCGCGAGCGCGCCGAGGTCGCTCGGAAGTTGATGGCCGCTCGTGACCGGCTGGGTGAGCGGGAGCGGCAGAGGTTGCTGGCCGACGAGCGCGCGCGGCACGCAAGCGGCAGGTTGCAGCAGCTGGCGACGGAGCGTCGTGAACTGGAGGAACATACGGCGAAGCTCGGCGCCGAGATCCAGCGACTGCAGCAGCTCGTGAAGGAGCGCCGCTCGGGCCTCGAGGCGCTGCGCGAGAGGCTGCAGGGGCGGGAGCTCGAGCTGGCAGAGGTCGCCGAACGGCGCCAGGCGCTGGAGGCGGCGGAGGCGGCCGTCGAGTCGGCCCGGCAGGCCTACCGCGAGCAGCGGGCGCGGCTTCAGGCGCGCAGCGAGGCGGCGCGAGCCGAGGCGGCCGAGCTGGTGCGACGTCTGGAGGATGGGCAGCGTCGGCTCACGAGGATGTCCGCCGCGATCGAGGAGCAAGCGCGCGCCGAACAGCAGGCACGCCGAGAGGCCGAACTGGCGGAGGAGCACCGGGGGCAGGTCAGCGGGGAACTACAAGCGGAGCGTGCTCGGCTGTCTAAGGTCGAGGCGGAGCACGAGGAGCTGCGCGGTCGACAGGTGGCGTTGGGGGAGCGGCTGCAGGCGATCGCGGCGCGCATCGAGGCACTCCGACCGCTTGCCTCGGGAGAAGAAGGCTTCAACCCGGCAGTCCAGGCGGCGCTGGCGCGAGCGGCAGAGCTTGGAATCCGGGGCATCCTGGCGCGGAGCCTCGATGTGCCTGAGGCCTTCGCAGACGGAATCGAGGCCTACCTGGGAGCCTATCTGGAGGGGCTCGTCGTGGACGATGCCGCCGCTGTCGTACGCGTGCGTCGCTGGTTCCTCGACGAGTATGACGGTCCCGGTGGACTCGTCATTCTGCCGCTCGATCGGGTGAGCGAGGATGAATACGCGCAGATTCAGCTTCCCGGCGGAGTTCGTGTCAGCGGGCCGGGGGCGCCGTGGGCCAAGTGGCTGCTGAAGGACGTACAGCTGGGAGGCGAGGCGCCCAGCGCAAGCCCGGCCTGGATCGGGAGACGCGAGAGCCTGGATGCTCAGGGTGTATACCGCCTCGGTCGGCCGTACGCCGGAGGCGGAACGCTGGCGCGCAGGGCGGAGCTGGAGCGTCTGCAGGGCCTGGGTGCCGACCTGGAGGCGGAAGCCAACCGCCTGGCCGAGGCGGTGCAGGCGTGCGAGGCGCAAGTTGCAGGTCAGTCCGCGCAGGTCGAGCGGTTGGAGGCCGCACGCCGAGAGGCGGAAGAGAAAGCAGGGCGCCTGGCAGTGCGGTCGGAGGCGGCGGCCGAGCGCCTGGCCAGATCACGTGAGGAGCTGGTGATCGCGCGCGACACCGTGGCGAGGCTCGAAGAGGAGCGGGCAGCGGCGCAGCAGCGGGAAGTCGCCGACGCGGAAGCACTGCGCACCTTGCGACCGGCCGGGTCGGACGGGGCCCCGGACCCCGAGCAG
>CANPVY010000379.1 GCA_947581845.1 uncultured bacterium
ATAGAGCGCGTCAACTGGCAGCCGGCCCCCGTTCTGCCCAACGAGAAGGCAGAGCGGGAGCGCATCATGACCGCCAACATGCGGCAGACCGAGCCCGGCTGGCGTTGGAACGGGCCGCCGATTCCGGACAGCAAGCCACCCTACACCGGGTTCTACATCGGAGCGGGAGGCCGGATCTGGGTACGGCTGCACCAGGAGGCGTACCAGATCGAGCCGGAAGCACCCGAGCGAGAGCTCGCTCCCGGCGAGATCCCTGAGCAGACGTGGATCGAGCCGGTGGCCTTCGACGTCTTCGAACCGAACGGCCGCTACCTGGGCATGGTACGGGCGCCGGACGGTTTCTCGACCTATCCGACGCCGGTCATCCACGGCGACACCGTGTGGGCGGTGGTGCGCGGTGAGCTCGAGGTGCCGTACATCACGCGCTTCCACATCGAGCACGGGCACGAGGGTACCTAGAGAACGAAGCTATGGACGCACGGAAGCGTTCAGCAGTCGTCCGCGCCGGGGCGATTGCGGCGCTGGCCGCACTGGCCGCATGCTCGCGCAGCGCGGATACACCGGCGAACGAATGGCGGGCGGTCTACGACACCATCGGCGACACGGTCCTCGTGCGCACGGAAAGCAGCTGCATTTGGGGTGGGGACGCCGAGCTGGTCGCCGACCTCACGATCGGCCAATTGGAGGGTCCGGACGAGTATATGTTCGGCCGGGTGCGATCACTCGCCGTGGCCTCCGACGGCTCGATCTACGCCTACGACGAACACGTGAAGCGGCTACGCAAGTACGCGCCCGACGGTACCTACGTGGCCACGTTCGGGCGCGAGGGCGGGGGCCCCGGCGAGTACGAGCAACCCGACGGCGGGCTGGCGGTTTTGCCTGATGGGCGAATCGTCCTGCGCGACCCCGCCAACGCCCGGCTCAGCGTCTACACGCCGGAGGGCGAATACCTCGACGGCTGGCGGATCCAAGGCGGTTTGCACACCTCGCGGCGCCTCTACACAGACACGGCCGGCAACCTCTACACGATGCTGCGGCTGAACGTCGACGACGAGATCAGCGATTGGAGGTACGGCCTCATACGCTATGGACCCGATGGCGTGCCCGGCGATACTCTCGAGCCACCGGACTACGGGTACGAGGTTCCCGAGATCCAGGCGAGTGGCGACCGCGGCTCCACGAGCGCCTGGGTCCCGTTCACCCCCAGGGTCATATGGGCGTTCAGCCCGCTGGGCTACCTCGTGGCCGGGCTTCCGACACGCTACACCATCGACTTACTTCTCGCGCCCGACAGCATACTGCGGATCGAGCGGGGCGACTGGCAGCCTATACCCGTCAAAGCAGAGGAGAAGGCGGAGCACGAGCGCATAAAGACAGCCGGAATGCGACAGCTAGATCCCGGCTGGCGCTGGAACGGCCCGCCGATCCCGGACAGCAAGCCGCCTTACGAGCGCTTCTTCATCGGGGACGACGGCCGCATCTGGGTCCTGCTGTACCAGGAAGCCCAGAAAGTCGATATCGACGAGAGCTTCGCGGAAGAAGATGAACCGGTAGGGATCCCCGAACTCACCTGGATCGAGCCGGTGACCTTCGACGTGTTCGAGCCCGACGGCCGCTACCTCGGGACGGTCCGGGCGCCGGACGGTTTCTCGATCTATCCCACGCCGGTCGCCCGCGGCGACACCGTATGGGCCGTCGTGGAGGACAAGCTCGATGTGCCCTATATTCTGCGTTTTCACATCGAGCACGCAGCCGAAAGCCACCTAACCGACATTGATCAGCTAAGTTGACCCTCCCTTCGTCGAGCGCTGCGCAGTCTCACTTCTGGCGTTCGCCTTGGCGTGTGAGCCCTCGCGTCACGGTGAGCCGCTCCCCGCCGATTCGCCGTGTGCGATGCTCGGCCACCACTCGTCGAACTGGAACCGCTCCGGGTTGCGGTGGCAGCCGTGGCACGTACCCTCGTCGGGTATCCTGCCGCCGGCAGCCAGGAACGCTTCTCGGTCGGACATAATGGCCGGGTCTCGGTAGTGCGAGCCCGGCCCATGGCAGGCCTCGCAGCCGACGCCCTCGCCCACATCGAACGTGCCGGCGAACAGAGCTTCCGGGTCCTGAGCGGCCGTCGCGTGGCACAGCAAGCAGCGGCTGTCCGCCTGCGGATTCTCCATGTCCTGGAAGTGGGGCCGCTGCAGGGCGAGGAAGCAGGCCCAGTCGGTCGCCAGCCGCCAATAGGCCGCGGCGTGCCGACTGCTGATCCAACGCAGGTACGGGTTGCCGTGCGGCTGCCCGAGATGACACGCCCGACATTCGTGCGACCCGACGTACTGCGGGTGGTCACGCTTGCGGCCCCACACCGCACGCCGCAGGAAGTGCACCTCGATCTCGCTTACCGCGCCACCCTCGTCACGCCTGAACGCGACGCTCCAGGGCTCCGACCGGCAGTAGAAGGAATCCGGCCCGGTGGGATACATCTCGTCGGCCCCGAAGTCCTGTATCTTGAGCACCTCGCCCGCTACCCAGACCTTGAAGCGGAAGTTCTCGGTCACGTCGTAGAGGCCCTGATACTCGTACAGCTTCGCCCGTTCCAGTGGGACTGCCGCAGGGCGCCGGAACGAATGCTCGATGGGCAGCTTGCCGGCGCTGTCCCGCCTCTGCGGATCGGCGCCCGCCGCGAGCAGTAGCTCTACCAGTTCCGGCTGACCCGAGCGGTACGCCACGTGCAGCGTCGTCCAGCCTTCCCGGGTCGCCGCGTCGGGGTCGGCACCGCGCGCGAGCAACAGCTCCGCCACCTCGCGGCAACCGCGACGTGCCGTGACGTGAAGCGGCGCGCGGCCCCACTGGTTCTGGATGGCGATGTCGGCGCCAGCCTCCAGCAGCAGCTCCACCATGTCGGGACGGTCGTAGTGGCAGACACGGTGAAGGACCGTGCCGCCGTCGAAGCCTACGTTGTTCACCGGTGCACCATTGGCCACGAGCTGCCGAAAGATGTGCCAGTGCTCGCCCGTCGCCGCCCAGTCCAGCGCCGTCATCCCGAGAGCGTCGGTCGCGGTGACCAGGGTCGGGTCGGCTTCCAGCGACTTGCGGACTGCGTTCTCGTCACCGCGCCGTGCCGCAGCGACGAACTCGCGGGCCTTGCCTTCGTCTTGCACGTGCTGCGCTGCGTCCCAGCTGACCAGAGCCAGGCCGGCAAAGGCGAGGAACGCCGTGATGACCAGACCTGCTGCTGCGCGTCTCATCTGCATTACCCCCTCTCGGCGGTTCCGGCTGCTTGCCCCCGCAACCATCATCTACGTGGCGGCTACGCCTGCGGATTCAATCGAATTGGCGCGGAAAGAGCTCCACTGGAGCCAGGTCGAAGGGCGACCGGGCCAGCTTACTCCAGCCCGTACTTCTCGATCAGCCTGTTGAGACGGGGACGTGAGACGCCGAGGGTCTCGGCCGCACGCGCCTTGTGACCTCCTGTAGCAGCGAGAACGCGGGCGATGTGCTCGCGCTCCAGCTCCTCCAGCGTGGCTAGGTGAGCCGGCGACCCAGCGGGCAGCGGGGCGATGGCGAGGTGCTCGGGCCGGATCACGTCGCCGGTGGCCAGCACCACGGCGCGGGTGAGGCAGTTCTCCAGCTCGCGCACGTTGCCCGGCCAGCGGTGGCGCGTGAGCGCATCCATCGCCTCG
>CANPVY010000380.1 GCA_947581845.1 uncultured bacterium
CAGTCGCGGCGATCGCCCACGCCCTTATCGCCTTCAGCGGCTCTCTTCCCGCACAATCGTGGGCAGCGGGTAGTACCGAAAATCGTTCCTGGAACGCCCAAATGGATTCGGCCGTAGTGTTCCTGTAAGTGATCCCTACCCACAGCAGCGCGCCCGTTGCGGGGACGAGACGACGGACCGACACATGATGCGGATTCTGACTCTGATCGGCGCAGCCCTTACCAGCGTTGCGGCTGCGGTCTACTGGCCGGACTCCCCGCTGTCCGCCACCCCAAGCACCCTGCTCGCTGACGCCGCTATCATCGCCGTGGCCGGGGCCTTACTCGCGCTCGCCGCGCGGGTCGCGGGAATGAAATGGCTCTCCTGGGCCACCTGGATCGCTTGCGGCGCCCTCCTCGGGGCCATGGCCGCTGGCCCACTGATCCTGGCCCCCTGGTACCTGGCGGCGAGTATGGCCTTCGGCGTGGCGGGTATGATCGGCGGCCTGGCGGGGCTGCGAGGAATCCTCAGACGCTTCGCCGTCATCTTCGCCGCGGCTTTCATCAACTTCGCCTTTCTCTGGTCGCTGCTTGTCGGAACCCACATGCGAGCGACGCCGGCGGAGTTCCGCGCCTTGGACCTGCGCGTCCACGCGCTGCTGACCGACGTGCCCTTGCACGACGTCTGGGTCTTCGATCTACCGGACGGTGGCGCGGGCCTTACGCTCGTCGATGTTCTAGCGGTGCTCGCCAGTGGGTCACCGACCGAGGCGAATACAACCGTCGCCTGGCTCGTCGGGCTGCGCCTGGCCGTCGGTCGGCTGCTCGGCTGGGACAACGAGGCGTACTTCGACGCCGCGGCTTCCTATGTGCGCCGGCTGACTGACGCCGATCGCTCACGCTCACTAGAGGAACCCGGCACCCGCCACGGCCTGTTCCGGACGGTTTACAGCTTCGAGAACGAAGCGCTCTCCGAGCTGATGAATCGCACCGGACACGCCTTCTTCTGCGCGGCCCTGGTACCAACGGAGAACGGCTACCGCATGTACTGGGCGATCTATGTGAAGAGAATGAGCTGGTTGACTCCCGTATATATGGGGCTCATCGACCCGTTCCGGCGGGCCCTCGTCTATCCCGCCATGGTGCGGAGTGTTGAGCGTGCCTGGTCCCGCCGGTGGAGTGACGAGCAGCACTGAGGGGCCTGCCACGCTAGCTGTCAACCATCTCGCAGACTACACCCTCTAAGAGGGCAAGCGGGCGCGCACCACTTCACCGGAGTGTCTCTCCTGACGAGGCAGGCCTTTGGCCCGGCAGCCTGAGGCGCCGTAGTGCGCTTACCGGCCGAGGCCTTGCTCCTCCGGTACCGCTCGGGAGGTGCTGCTATGAACCGTATCTACCGCAACACTGTGGTATGGGCTCACGGCGACGAGTGCCGAGGCGACGGCAGCTGCAAGCACGGCTCAGTCTCGAAAGCCGCTATCGTGGTTTTCATCTGCGTGCTCGGCTTATTCGTCCCCAGTAGCGTACGCGCTCAAGCACGTGGCGACCTGCTCAACTGGTCCACCAATGGCCCGATCCCCGCTTCCACACCGCAGCTCCAGAACCCGTCTTACCTGCTGAGCCTTGAGAGTGTCCAAGAGCTCGCGCTGGAGCTTCGCCGAGGCCCGCGCGACAGCGCCTACATCGAGACCGCTCTCGACGGCACCGCCGCATCGCTCGCCGATCTCGTGGCGACGCGGCTCCTGAGCAAAGCAGGGGATCTCTACGCGCTCGGCTTTCCGCTCCTCACGACCGAGGACCTCAGCACGGTGAAGGACATCAGTGAGCGCTTCGGGCGGGACCTTGCCGACGTCTACCTCCGACGACGCACGGAGATCGAAGGCATCCTCACCCGCTACCCAATGAAACAGATCGATCAACGTATGCTCGCTTACGTGCTGCTCGGCTGCTTCTCCCTCGACTGGGACGGCCTCGACATTACGCAAGAGAAGGGCTACCGCACACCGTTCCTGACCGAGGGCGTGGGTTTTGTCCACTGGGCTACGCAGCAGCAGCCCCCGGACTTCCTCAAAGGCGTGTACTGGGGCAGCCACAACGAGTCCCTGGACAACGACATCGTTCTGACGTCGTTCGGCGACCACACTGCGCCGATGCGCATAGCCTTCCCCGATCTCTACTGGAGACTGAGTCAGGCCTTCCCGGATGTCATGTGGCAGGCGGCGCTGAGCTACGGCGTCGAGGTCCCCGAGGAACTCCGCTCGCCCATCCTGAGGATCGCCAGACGAGTCTTCCGCGAACTGGCGTATCGGGCCGCGGACGTGATGGTGGCGCTGCGCGAAGGTGAGAAGACCGCCGACGAGATCGGTGCCGCCCTTGGCAGCGAGCCGGGAGAGACCCGAGAGCTGCTAGCGCTACTTGAGGCTGTTCAGTACGTCCAGCAGGAATCGGATCGTTATCGAGCGGCGATTCCCATACTCCTTGAAGAAGACCGGCCGCTGGTTCAGGATCTGCTCGGCCTCAGCGCTGAACTCATCACCACCTGGCTCGAAGAGAACTACGAGCCCCTCAAGGCCGAGTTCATGCGCACCACGCCGGTCGGGCACGCCGTGCCATTCGAGGACACGTTCTACTACGTATGGCATTACGTGTTCGGGACAGCCAATCGCATACTCGTCGAGGTAGGCATGTTCGCGGATCCCTACGGCGCCGACCGCAAGCACCAGGGCTACATACCGGTGGTATGGCACCGCAGCGTTCGGTCCGAATAGCTGCCTGCCTGTTGTAGCAAGCGAAAAGCTGGCGCGCCGAGACGCGAGGTCGGGGAACCTATGCGTGCTCGGCGCGCTCCCGATCAGCGCCCGCCCTTCTGGTACAGACCCTTCACCGTGACCCGGCGGCCCCGCTCCGTCGGCCTCACTACCGTCTCGCTCGGCACCACGGAAATGAGGTCGTGACGAGCCATCTCGGCGTCCAGCTCGTCCGCCTCCAGCAGGAAGAGCGGCCCCCCGTCAAAACCCTCGTAGACGTGCTCCTCTCCCGCGACGGGATGCAGGCCTGCGCCCGGGTCGGAACGCGGGCTGAAATTCGAGACCAGCACACGTCCACCGGGAACGAGCACCCGGGTCGTCTCATCCAGCGCTCGATCCCAGTCCCGCTGGCTCCTGGCGTTGTGGTAGACACCGAGCGCCACGACCAGCTGAAACGACTCCGAACCGAATTCGCTGAGGTCCTCCATGTGCCCGACCCGCACCCGTCTCTCGGCCTCCCGCTGGCCGAGGACAACCGCCAACCGCTCCCGTGTCTTCCGCACCATCGCCGACGAGGAGTCGATCCCGAACACATCAAACCCCTGCTCGGCCAGGACCACAGTGTTCCGGCCGCCGGCACAGCCGATGTCAAGCACACGCGTCGCCTGTGGGTCCGCATAGGATTCGATGAGCGAGACCAGCCGCCGATCCGGGTCGCGCTCGGCGAACATCTCGACCCGCTCGGCGTCCTCCCAGAAGCGCGGCCTCAGCATGCAGTTCTCGGTCAGAGCCCGAGCTAGCGGTTCCTGAACGCGACCACGAGGCCCAGTGCGATTACACCGACCCCGACCAGAACGGCTGGCCAAATCGCCGGGCTCACGCCCTCCGGCGAGCGCTCGAACATGACGAACACACCAAGCCCGAGGGCGACCGCCAGCCCCCCAACCACCGCGGCCAAAGCGGCGCGGCTCTCGCCGCCGCTCTGGCTCCTCGCCAGCCTCAGCGCCTGCCGGATCTCGCCGGGGCTCATCGGATAATTCTGCTGGAACTCGTTGATGACCTCCTGGATCCGTTGGCTCAGCTCACGAACCCGCGGCGATGGCGGCCTCGCTGGACCAGAGGGTACGTAGTACATGATTCCTCCCCGCGAAAAGGACCGAGATCTATGGCGCGCCCGTGGCACATTGTCCGGCAACGACCAGGTAAGCTGTGGCCACGACACGCAGAACTGCAAGCGCTCCGACAAGAGAGGAGACTGTTCGCCGGCGCGCCCTGCCAGCCACCCGCCGCTGACCAGGGCGCGAACGCGCTGGAGGCGGTGAAGCCAGTCGACACCGTCGGCGCCGCACACGCAACCTTGTTCCACCTGCGCGGCCCGCGGTATAATGGCGTGGCAGTCTTTCACTGTCCCGGCCCACAATGACCGAACTAGAGAAA
>CANPVY010000381.1 GCA_947581845.1 uncultured bacterium
CAACCGCTGAGGAACAAAGGCCGCCGCATTGGACGCGTGCGGGTTGCTTCTCACGAAACCCATAATATGAGAAGCAAGCGGCACACGCCAGTACGGGGCCGCTATTGGGATCGGCCGGGCCGGGGCCGCCGCTGTCCGGATCCGGCGGCCGGTGTCCCAAGAGCGGACGCCCGCCCGTGTGCAGCGCTCAGCGAGTGGCATGCCTAAGTGTATATGCTGCAACCAATTAGACTGGGCAGCGCCCGTGGCACGGCCCCTGCTTTCGCCGGACCTCGGAATCGATCACCCATGCGAGGTCTCACCGTGGTCCGTTTGTTGGGGATCCTGTCAGTAACGCGCGACAACCTCCGCTACGCCGTTCGGAGGTTGCTCCGCTCGCCCGGGTTCACGGCCGCGGTGGTGGTGACGCTGGCCCTGGGGATCGGCGTCAACGCCACCATGTTCGGCATCGTCGATCGCCTGCTGCTGAGCGGGCCGGCGCACGTGAAGGATGCGGACCAGGTGCGGCGTCTGTACGCGCACATGCGAAGCTACTTATTCGGCGGAGTGATCTATCAGGCGCCGCTGTCCTACCTCGACTTCGCCGACTGGCAGGAGGCTCGCAGCTTCGCATCGGTGGCGGCCTACTATGCCAATGAGGTGACCTTGGGCCGCGGCGTGGACGCCGTTCGTCTGAACTGGGGCCTGGCTTCGGCATCGTTCTTCAGGCTGCTCGGCGTCGAGCCCGCCCTTGGTCGGTTCTTCGACGAGTCGGAAGACCGGACAGGCGCGGCCGCTGTCGCGGTGCTGAGCTACGGCCTCTGGCAGGCAAGGTTCGGCGCTGACCCGTCCGTGCTGGGCCGCACAGTTGATATCGGCAAAGGGTCCTACACAGTCATCGGTGTCGCGCCCCGCGGGTTTCCCGGTGTGGATCTCAAGCAGGTCGATCTCTGGGTGCCGCTGCACGCGCAATCGATCGAGCGGGAAACCGATGGGTGGAAGCGCACCCGCAACTACTACTGGCTCAAGGTCATCGCACGACTGGCTCCCGGAGTAAGCGTCGAAGCGGCCGAGACGGAGGCCACGCATCTCCACCGGATCGGCCGGGCCGAGGAGATCGAGCGTGGCCGGTACGACGAGAACGTGACGGTTGTCGCGGCTCCCATCGTGGAGGCCCGTGGGCCCAACGCGTCCAGAGAGTCCAAGGTCTCGGCTCTGCTGGCCGGCGTTTCGCTGGTCGTTCTGCTCATCGCCTGCGCGAACGTGGCGAACCTGCTGCTGGCCCGGGGCCTGCGTCGCAGGAAGGAGAACGCGGTCCGCCTCGCCCTGGGGATGTCGCGCCGGCGACTCACGGGCCAGCTGCTCACCGAGAGCCTCGTGCTAGGCGCTCTGGGTGGGGCAGCGGCGCTGCTCGTGGCGGCCTGGGGCGCCGACCTAATGCGACACGTCCTGCTGCCCAATGTCGCCTGGACGGATTCGCCGGTCGGCTCCAGAGTTCTCGCCTTCACCGCCGTTTTGGCGCTGGTCACGGGAATGGTCTCGGGAATCATACCCGCCTTTCAGGCCGGCCGTCCCGACCTAGTCAACGATCTAAAGGAGAGCGCCCGCACGGGTACGGTCCGGCGGTCCCGAACCCGGGTCGCACTGCTCGTCACTCAGGCGACTCTCTCGGTCGTGCTCCTGGTTGGAGCCGGCCTCTTCGTGCGCAGCCTGCAGCGCGCGCAGGGGCTCGATCTCGGTTTCCATCCCCGGCGGGTCCTTTTCGCGCTGCTGGAGTTGGAGCCGCGGGACAGAACAGCCGACGAGCTGGGCAGGATCTACCAGCGGTCGCTGGAGCGGCTCCGGGCTCTGCCGGCAGTGGAGCACGCCAGCGCCGCCGGGGTCCTTCCCTTCTGGGGTGGGACGATCGAAGACCTGTACGTGCCGGGGCTCGATTCGATTCCGGCACCGCCACCGGGAGCGGCGGTGGACGGCGTGACACCCGGCTACTTCGCGACGCTCGGCATCTCGATCCGCCGTGGCCGTGACCTCGAGGAGACGGACGCAGCCGGCGCGGCGCCGGTCGCCATCGTGAACGAGTCGATGGCCCGGGGACTCTGGGGCGACGACCCGCTGGGCAAATGCCTGCTGATCGGGTCGCCCGACGCACCCTGCAGTCAGGTCGTCGGGGTCGTCAGCGATTCACGCCGGATGGAGTTGATGGAGACGCAGAGATGGGTCTCCTACGTGCCCGCCGCCCAGTATCCCGAGTGGAACCCATCAGCGATCCTCCTCCGGGGACGGGGCGATGCGAAGCGGCTCGCGCCCGTCGTGCAGCGTCAGCTGCTCGCCAGCGACCCGGACATCAGGTACGCCGTCGTGCAGCCCCTACAAGACTTGATCGACCCGCAGCTACGCTCGTACCGGCTGGGTGCGACGGTGTTCACCCTCTTCGGCCTGCTCGCCCTCACCGTCGCGGCGCTCGGGCTCTACAGTGTGCTCGCCTTCAACGTCGCCCAGCGCACTCACGAGATCGGCGTCCGCAGCGCCCTGGGGGCCACGCACCACACGATCGTGGCCGAGATTCTTAAGGAGTCGGTCGCGCTCGCCGGCGCCGGCATCGCGCTCGGACTGATCGTCGCCTTGGCGGCCGCCGGCGCCCTGGCTCCGCTGCTCTACGACGTGTCCCCGCGCGACCCGCTCGTCTTGGTGACCGTCACGCTGACGCTGCTCCTGGTCGCGGCGCTGGCCGGTATCCTGCCCGCTTCGCGCGCAGCGCGGATCGATCCTAACGTCGCCCTGCGGATCGAGTGAGCAGCGCTCCCCTGAGCCGCGTTGCCACAGGCTCCCCCATTCCGCATTGGAATCAGTGCCTATATTCATGGTAGATTGGAGGAAGACCTTCCCCGTGTCTCCAGCAGGAGGGGTTCCGATGAAGGAGCTATCGAGAAGAAGTTTCATCGGATCACTCTTCTCCATAGCAGTGGCAGGCCTGTGTTCTACCTTCCCCTGGCTCGACGCTGCATGCCGGAAACAATCAAGGGCAGTTCCCCAGATCGATCCCGATTTCGAACCGGGGTATCTGAAGCTGCACCGGAGCGGAGAACTGAGACGTAGAGGAGAGCAACTGTGGCAGCTCATGAAGAGCTGCTCACTCTGCCCCAGGCGTTGCGGTGCGGCGCGGCTCGATGGGGAGGAAGGGTTCTGTAGGGGTACCTCGCAACTGGTTGTCGCCGCCTATCACCCCCATCCCGGAGAGGAGAGGCCCCTGTCCGGGCGGCGAGGCTCCGGTACGGTGTTCTTCAGCAACTGCGGCCTCCGCTGTGTCTTCTGCATCAACTGGCAGATCAGCCAGGGGGGAGAGGGCGAGCCCGTAAGCCTCGAGGATCTGGCCGATATGATGCTGCAGCTGCAGGGAATGGGCTGCCACAACATCAACATCGTCACGCCGACTCACTACTCACCGCATATCGTGCTGGGACTCGATATCGCTGCCGCCAGAGGATTGCGGCTTCCGCTGGTCTATAACACCTGCGGCTGGGAGCGAGTGGAGATCCTGAGGATGCTCGACGGGATCGTCGATATCTACCTTCCCGACTTCAAGTACGCAGACGGCACGATGGCATCGAAGTACTCCTCGGGAGCGGACACCTATCCGGAGGTCACCAAGGCGGCCCTGCTGGAGATGCACCGCCAGGTGGGTGTCGCCAAACCGGCGGCGGACGGGCTCATGTACCGGGGCCTGATGATCCGCCACCTGGTTATGCCGAACAGGGTCAGCGGGGCCAGAGAGGTGATCGACTGGATCGCGGAGAACCTGCCGAAGGACACCTACGTCAACATCATGTCTCAGTACAGGCCGATGTACAAAGCCTTTGATTATCCTGAGATCGCCCGGCGATTGACCCGCGCCGAATACATCGAGGTCGTCGACTATGCAAGGCAGGTCGGCCTCACGAATCTCGACATCCAAGGCCTGCCGCCGTCATAGACCGGACCCAAGCGCTCGGTTCCCGTACCACCGAAGGCGGCCAATACGCTCCTGCTGAATCGAATTTGCAGATTGAAAAGTCGCAATGAGTGTCAACCGCCGTGAGCACCGTTGGGATCGACTGACGAAACGTCTCGCGCACCTGACGCGTCTATAGAAGTGACGACCACCTGCTGCGACGGTGCCCGTGGATGTGAAGAAACAAAGGGCACACGATGTCCATACTTGCTGGCATGAACGGCTACTTCGCAGCGAAACGGCTCTGGTTCTGCGGCTTGCCTCTGCTGCTCGCAGTCTCAGCCTGTGGTGAAGAATCGCTGCGTGAGCTATTTGGCAGTTACACCCCGCACGAGCGATACGAGCAGGCCCTGCGTGAGGCGGGGCTCGATCAGACCGCTCTGGGCAGCGAGTGGATCACGGCGGCGGGCGCGGCGCTGGATGGTGCCATCACGGTTACAGCTCCGTATCACGAGGAGAGCTACCTCGACCCGAGGGAGGCAAGGGCCACGGCATATCGGGTATCTTTGCGGCGCGGCCAACGCGTTGAAGCAACGTTCGAGAGTCAGCCTGACAGCAGCTACCACGTCTTTATCGATCTCTTCTTCATATCGGGAAGGTCCGCCACCACACCGAGGCGCGTGGCGAGCGCCGATAGCCTGGCGCGCGAGCTGGACTACGTCGCCTGGCGTGAAGGCGACTATCTGATCCGCATCCAGCCGGAGTTGCTTCGCGGCGGCAGGTACTCGATCACCATCGTGGTCAGGCCTTCCCTCCGATTTCCGGTCTACGGGCACGACACCACGGCGATCGGAAGCTGGTATGGCGACCCCCGTGACGGAGGCC
>CANPVY010000382.1 GCA_947581845.1 uncultured bacterium
CGCGGCGATAGACATGAAGAAGATGATCGGTATCAGCTCTTCGGGCATGAGACTCCTCGCCTCCCGTGTCCCTGCAGCCGGTTCGGGTTACGATCCGCCGGTCTCCCCTCGCCGTTCCGTGGCGAGCCCCTCCGACAGGGCCTGGGCGCCCTCGGTCTTCCAACCGGCGCTCTCGAGCACCCGCTCGGTGAAATCCTGACGAGTCTCCAGCCGTTCCAGCCTGTCCAGCAGCCGCTCCATCAGCTCCGCCATTCGGGCAGGATCAGGTTGCTCGGCTCCCAGCTGGCGGTCGCGACGCATCTGCTCCAGCAGCTGACCCAGCTGCTTGGTCAGGGGTCGGAAGATCATCACGCTGGCGACGCCCGCCGTGATGGTGAAGACCATCACGGCTCCGACGATCGGTCCGATTATGGCTGGATCCCACGGTCCCATGGTTTACGCTCCCTACGACAAGTTGTGCCCTCTCATCTTCTTACGCCAGTCCATCTCGCGCGGTTTCAGGCTGGCCGGCCCTCTGGCATCTAGGGCTCGAAGCCCGCACATTCGTGCGCAACGCAGGAGCGATAGACCATGGAGCTTTCCTTCGTCCTCGTCATGTTCGTGCTGCCGGGCGCGATCATCGGCACGGCGGTCGTGCTGGCCCTGCTGACCAGGGAGCGGGAGCTCTGATGCCGGAGGGCACCGCCGTTCAGGTCTCGGCCGATCCGTTCGCGGTCGCGGCGTTCGTCGCTTACCTGGGCGTCATCGTCCTGATTGGCGCCTTGTCGGCCCGCTTCTCGTCGACCGGGGTGAGCGAGTTCTTCGTGGGCGGCCGCAAGATGCACCGCTTCGTGGTCGCCCTCTCGGCCGTGGTATCCGGACGCAGCGCCTGGCTGTTGCTCGGCGTCACCGGTATGGCCTACGCGATCGGGGCCGCCGCGGTGTGGGCGGTCACCGGCTACATCACCGTCGAAGTGTTCCTCTTCCTCTTCTATGCTCGCCGGCTCAGGCATTTCAGCGATGTCTACGATTGTGTCACCGTACCGGATTTCTTCGCCGCACGCTTCGGGGACCGCGACGGCCGCCTACGAGCCGTTCTGATCGCGATCATCCTGATCTTCATGGTGGGCTACGTGTCGTCCCAGTTCGTGGGAGGCGGCAAGGCCTTCGCGGCGAGCTTCGGCATAAGCCCCACCGCCGGCGTGTTACTTACCGCGCTCATCGTGCTGGCGTACACCACGCTGGGCGGCTTTCTGGCGGTGAGCCTGAGCGACACCCTGCAGGCCTGCATCATGATCATCGCCCTCGTGGTGGTGCCGGTGGTCGCCATCGCCGACCGGGGTGGGCTGCTGGGGATAGTGAACGAGCTCAGGGGCTTCGACCCAACGATGATCAACCCCGTGGCACTGTCGGCCGGGGTGATCATCGGGTTTCTCGGCATCGGGCTGGGCTCGCCCGGGAACCCGCATATCATCGTCCGCTACATGTCGATCGCGGACCCGGACCAGTTGCGCACTTCCGCGGTTGTGGGGACCGTCTGGAACGTGGTAATGGCCTGGGGCGCGCTCTTCATCGGGCTGGCGGGGCGGGTCTACTTCCCCGACGTGGCGCTTCTGCCCGATGCGGACACGGAGCAGCTGTATCCTGTGCTAGCGGCTCAGCACTTGCACCCGCTGGCCTTCGGTGTGGTGGTGGCGTCGATCTTCGCCGCCATCATATCGACAGCCGACTCGCAGCTACTCGTCGCCGCCTCCAGTGTGGTGCGCGACTTCTATGAGAAGATCCTGCGTCGGGATGAGGAGGTGCCGCAGAAGCGTCTCGTCCTCTACAGCCGCATCGTGGTGGTGGTCTTGGTGGCGGCGGCCCTGGTGGTGGGGCTGCTGGCGGAAGCGCTGGTCTTCTGGCTGGTCCTGTTCGCCTGGGCGGGGCTCGGCGCCTCGTTCGGCCCGACCTCGATCCTCGCCCTCTACTGGCGCGGCACGACCCGGGCCGGCGTCATCGCGGGGCTGATCACGGGAACGGCCATCACCTTCATCTGGGAGCTGACACCCAGCCTCAGCGTGCGTCTCTACGAGCTGATCCCCGCCTTCGTCGGGGCGACCCTCGTGACCGTCATCGTGAGTCGCCTGACAAGGCCGCCGGAAGATGTCGAACGCATGTTCCAAAGCATGAGGAGGCGCCGCAGGGCTCGCGAGCCGGCCGGAGGCGCGGGCCTGTCTTGCTGATCTGTCTGTACTCCATAGTGGCAGGGATGCCGGGTCAGCCCTGTCGCAGTCTGGGACAAGGCGGCACACAGAGGGTGACCGTTCGCCCCTTCTTCCAGCGTGTTGCGCCCAGCGGCCATGGATAGCACGATTGTTGCACATTCCGGTTGCCAAAGATCGCCTCGCTCACTATAAACAGGTGGGAAAATCTTCGAGCTCGACGGTTCTGGTCCAACCTTGAGGGAGAGAATCGCCTAATGGAAAGCTCGGTAATCAGCGTCCCCGTGGGTGCCGCTGCGGCGAAACGGGCGGGCTATTTGCGCGCCTATTACGGCTCCACGGTCGGCAAGAAGCAGGTGATGGCCGTGACGGGCGTCATAATGGTGCTCTTTGTCATCGGTCACATGATCGGGAACCTGCAGGTCTATCTGGGTGCCGAGTCGCTGAACCACTACGCGGAGCTGCTCCGCGCGTTGGGGCACGGCGGCCTCATCTGGGTGGTGCGCGGCCTGTTGCTGGCCGCGGTCGTGCTCCATATCTGGTCCGCGACCGCGCTGACGCTGGGGAGCTGGGCGGCCCGGCCGATCGGCTACCGGCATCGGCAGCGGTGGATCGAGTCGACCTACGCGTCCCGTACCATGCGCTGGGGCGGGCCGATCCTGCTGCTGTTCATCATCTACCACCTGCTGCACTTCACCACGGGTACCCTGCACGGCGACTTCGTGACTGGTGACGTCTATCACAACGTGGTGGCGGGCTTCAGCATCTGGTGGGTATCAGCCATCTACATTTTCGCGCAGCTCGTCCTGGGCCTGCATCTTTACCATGGCGCTTGGAGCATGTTGCAGACCCTAGGCTTGAGCCATGCGAGCTACGATCGCCTGCGCGCGGGGTTGGCGATCTTCGTGGCCTTCGTGGTCGCCGCGGCCAACATCTCGATCCCGCTCGCGGTCCTAACGGGCGTCGTGAGCTGAGAGCGAGGAGACAGCCATGGAACTGAATGCCAAGATCCCCTCCGGCCCCATCGAGGGTAAGTGGGAGAAGCACATCTTCGAGATGAAGCTGATCAACCCGACGAACAAGCGGAAGTACAGCATCATCGTCGTCGGGTCCGGCCTCGCGGGCGCCGGCGGCGCCGCCTCGATGGCGGAGCTCGGCTACAACATCAAATGCTTCTGCTATCAGGACAGTCCACGCCGCGCCCACTCCGTCGGCGCACAGGGTGGGATCAACGCCGCCAAGAACTATAGAAACGACGGTGACAGCGTCTTCCGCCTGTTCTACGATACGGTGAAGGGCGGTGACTACCGCTCGCGCGAGGCGAACGTCTATCGGCTGGCGGAGCTGAGCGTGAACATCATCGACCAGTGCGTGGCCCAGGGCGTGCCGTTCGCGCGTGAGTACGGGGGCCTCTTGGACAACCGCTCCTTCGGCGGCGCGCTGGTCTCGCGCACGTTCTACGCGCGGGGTCAGACCGGTCAGCAGCTGCTGCTTGGCGCCTATCAGGCGCTCGAGCGGCAGATCGGTCTGGGCAAGGTGAAGATGTACCCGCGCCATGACATGCTCGATCTGATCGTGATCGACGGCAGGGCGCGTGGGATCGTGGCACGCGACATGGTGAGCGGCGAGCTCGAGATCCACCTGGCGGACGCCGTGGTGCTTGCCACGGGCGGCTACGGGAACGTCTTCTTCCTGTCCACCTACGCGAAGGGGGCCAACGGCACGGCGATCTGGCGGGCTTACAAGCAGGGCGCCGCGTTCGCCGACCCCTGCTTCACACAGATCCATCCGACCTGCATCCCGGTGACGCACGAGCACCAGTCGAAGCTGCCCCTGATGAGCGAGTCGCTGCGCAATGACGGGCGCATCTGGGTCCCGAAGAAGAAGGGCGATAAGCGGCCACCCAACGAGATCCCGGAGGAGGAACGCGACTATTACCTGGAGCGCATGTATCCGAGCTTCGGCAATCTCGCGCCACGGGATATTTCCTCTCGGGCGGCGAAGCGGGTGTGCGACGAGGGGCGCGGAGTCGGCAAGACGGGCCTGGGTGTCTACCTGGACTTCCGTGACGCTATCGAGCGGTTGGGCCCGGACGTGATCAACGATAGGTACGGCAACCTGTTCGAGATCTACGAGCGGATCGAGGACGAGGACCCCTACAAGGTGCCGATGCGGATCTTCCCAGCCACGCACTACACGATGGGCGGGCTCTGGGTGGATTACAACCTGATGAGCACACTCCCCGGTTGCTTCGTGATCGGGGAAGCCAACTTCTCCGACCACGGCGCGAATCGGCTGGGAGCCAGTGCTCTGATGCAAGGCCTCGCGGATGGTTACTTCGTCATCCCCTACACGATCGGCGATTACCTGGGGAGCACGAAGTTCGAGAAGGTGAGTGAAGATCATCCCGAGGCGCAGGCCGCGAAGGCGGCCGTGGAGGATCGTATCAAGCGCCTGCTCTCGATTAACGGCAAGCGCACGATCATGTCTTTCCACCGCGAGCTTGGCCGGATCATGTGGGAACACTGCGGGATGTCGCGTAACCGCCCGCAGCTCGAGGAAGCCCTTCAGAAGATCCCGGCACTGCGGGAGGAGTTCTGGGAAAACGTCCGTGTTCCCGGCGCAAAAGAGGAGCTCAACCAATCCCTCGAGTACGCCAACCGGGTGGCGGATTTCCTCGAGATCGGCGAGCTCATGAACCTGGACGCCCTGGAGCGCGAGGAGTCGTGCGGCGCTCACTTCCGTGAGGAGTACCAGACGGAAGACGGTGAGGCTCTGCGGGATGACGAGAACTACGCACACGTGGCCGCGTGGGAATACGCCGGTGAGGGCAAGAAGCCGATCCGCAACGTCGAGCCACTGACCTTCGAGTATGTTCCCTTAGCGCGACGGAGCTATAAGTGATGAACATCACTTTGCACGTATGGCGACAGAAGGACGCCAAGTCCAAGGGCCGCTTCGTCAAGTACGAGGCTAACGACATCATCCCCGACATGTCGTTTCTCGAGATGCTTGATGTGATCAATGAGCGGCTGACCCTGGAGGGTGAGGACCCAATCGCCTTCGACCATGACTGCCGGGAGGGGATCTGCGGCACGTGCGGCCTTGTGATCAATGGGCGAGCGCACGGGCCGCGGGCGCGTACCACCGCCTGTCAGCTTCATATGCGCAGCTTCAAGGGCGGGGACGTGATCTGGATCGAGCCCTGGCGTGCCAAAGCCTTCCCGGTGGTGAAGGATCTGATTGTCGATCGGAGCGCCTTCGATCGGATCATCGCTGCGGGTGGCTTCATCAGTGCGCCGGCGGGATCCGCCCCGGACGGTAACGCAATCCCGATTCCCAAGGAGAACGCGGATCTCGCGATGGACGCCGCGGCCTGTATCGGCTGCGGTGCCTGTGTGGCCGCCTGTCGCAACGCGTCGGCCATGCTGTTCACCGCATCCAAGGTCGCGCAGTTCGGGCTGCTGCCCCAGGGACAGCCGGAGCGCGACGTCCGGGTCAAGAGGATGGTGGCGCAGATGGATCTGGAGGGCTTCGGCAACTGTACCAACCATCGTGATTGCCAGGCCGTTTGCCCGAAGTCGGTCAGCGTGGATAACATCGCGCGCTTGAACCGTGACTTCATCAGGTCCACGCTCGTCGCAGACCGGCGAGCGGCGGTGGGTGTGGGAAGCGCCGGGTAGCCTTACGCTCCGGTTAGGCGAGCGATCAGCGGCGGGCGTCGTCGCTGACCTGGGCCGCTGTCCCATGCGACAGCGGCCCAGGTCGCATCCGACCTGCGCCCGAGCCTGCTGCGCACGGCGTTGCCCGAACGGGATCGACTGGCAATAATCAGTTGCCATGCTCAGGGTGACGTTTATCGGAACGGCGTCGGCGCGGCCGACGGTGTCACGCAACACGAGCGCGATCGCCGTGCAGCGGGAGGGGCAGCTGCACCTGTTCGACTGCGGCGAAGGGACCCAGCGTCAGATGATGCGCTACGGCGTCGGCTTCACCGTCAGCGAGATCTACGTGACGCACATGCACGCCGACCACTACCTCGGCACCGTCGGTCTGCTGAGAACCCTCAGCTTGCAGGGGCGCGAGCAGCCGCTGGCGATCTACACGCCAGCCGGTGGCGCGGAGCTGATGAGGACGGCTGTGGGGCTCGAGCTGGACGAGTTCTCCTTCCCGGTGCAGATCGCGCCGCTCGAGCCGCCAGCGACGGTGCGTCAGGCGGGCTATTCGGTCGAGGCCTATGCGGTCGACCATCCCGGTCGAGCGAACGGCTACGTGCTGCGGGAGGATGCGCGGCCGGGCCGCTTCCACCCCGAGCAGGCGCGTGCGCTCGGCGTGCCCGAAGGACCGCTGTTCGGGCGGCTGCAGCGTGGCGAGATCGTGCGACTGGAGGGCGGCGGCGAGATTCACCCGGAGCAAGTGATGGGCCCGCCGCGGCCGGGACGCACCGTGGTCTACACGGGAGACACGCGACCGTGCGAGGCGACGGTCGAGGTGGCCTCCCGCTGTGATCTCTTGATCCACGAGGCAACGTTCTCGGAGGCGGAGCTGGAGCGTGCCCAGCGCACAGGGCACACCACCGCCCGCCAGGCGGCTGAGCTGGCGCGGCGCGCTGGTGTGCAGCGGCTGGTGCTGAAGCACC
>CANPVY010000383.1 GCA_947581845.1 uncultured bacterium
CGCGCCCGTCTGTACATCGGCACGTGGGCCAGCGGCTCGTCATCGATGTACACCTCGCCCGCATCCGGCGGTACCAGGCCGACCATCATGTAGAACGTCGTCGTCTTCCCTGCCCCGTTGGGACCCAAGAGGCCTACGATCTCGCCCTGGCGCAGCTCGATATCCACATCATCGACAACGCGCCGCTTCTTGTAGATCTTCACCAGCCCCTCGACCCGAAGGCAGCTGCCACCGGGCGCCACCGGGACCTCCGGTTCACGGACTGGGGCGTGCAAACGCTGGCCGATCTCGCGCTCGACGAGCTCGCTGAACCCGGTGCGATCTGCCTTGATATCCTCCCAGACGTCGCTCGCGAAGGCGATCTCGCTGCCTCGACTGCCACCGTCAATCCGCAGCCAGCCGTCGGCCGCCAGGCGCTGCAGGATCTGTTCGTGCAGATAGACATCGACCTCTTCGGTCGTCATACGCCGAATCTCGAAGAGACGGCGGCTCTCTGGGGAACCATCACGGGCAACCTCGCCGTAGCGCGCCAGGTAGGTCTGACGAAACGCTTCAACCAGACGAGCCCGCGATACGCGGCCCTCTGCATCAGCCCCCGCGACCAACTCGCGCAGAGCGATCAGCGTCGGCGCCTCATGCTCCGGCAGTTGCTCGATGTAGCTGCGGAAGTCTCGAGCCTCGCCGCTCATCGCGACCTCGCCCCTGCTCCCGGCACAACAAGCGTGTCCGTCTTGACGGAGTCGCCCGGCATGCCGGTCGTGTCGGCGACCGCCCCGCCGAGCGAGTCCGGCAGCACGCCTGAGCTATCGCCGTCCGTCGAAACCGGGAGCGGTTCCAGGTACAGGCCGGTGCTGGGTCCGACGACCTGCGCCTCCCGCACGTCGCCCGCCTCCAGCCATAGCGTCACGATTCTTCCGATAACGTAGTTCACCGCTGGCTGAGCAGCCGCTTCACGCTCCTCCGTCTCCTCGACTAGGTGATAGAGCGCCCGCGCCTCACCGGCAGCCACCAAGCGGTCGAGTTCGACCTCATCAGCGCCGGAACCCCCGCTATCAGCGGGCGCGAAGTAACCGGTGATGGTGTCCCCCACCAGCCAATCGCTGCCCAGGACCGTGTCGCCCGCCACCACCGGCTGCACTGTGCTGGCGCGGGCCCGACGCACGGCGATCACCCGCTCCAGCTGACCGGCAGGGCGCCGTATGTCGATCGAGTCGGCTACGAGGACGTAATCCTCGCTCTCGCTCTGCGCCCAGGGATCACGCCCCGGCATATCCACAGCGCCCGTCCGCGAGGGGTCACCTGCTGAGGCAACGGCTCGGTTGATTTCCTCTCCCTCGACGTAGAGGCGCAGCGCGGGTGCCTGCAGAGACAGTTCGCGTCCCTCGGCCCAACCGTTCGGCCAGGCGAGGATCTCACGCGGCTGCTGTTCCTCCATCAACATCAGGATCGAGTCGCCCTCCAGGAGCATCTCGTTGGCTTCGACACTGGGATCCCCCAGCAACCACAGCTCATCGCGACCCATATCGAGATCTAGCGAATCCGCGTAGGCGTTCAGGTCCGCCCTGATCACGACGACGCGACCTGCGCCGGCAACCACCGAGTCGCCGTAGATATGCATGCGATCTGCATCCATATCGAAGGGAGTCGTTGTGCCGGCGCCGGAGGTGTCGGCGTAGAACGTGAGATGCGGTCGGCCCGGTGCGAAGATTCGCTCGACCGGGCGGCTCTCGCTCTCTGGGTAGTAGTCCAGCAACGGTCCCTTCAGAGTCGAGCCGCTGGACTGGTCCGTTAGCCGCACGTTGCCTTCCGGTCGCACGCGATCCTCGTTGCGGTAGTACGTGCCACGCTCCGCCTCCAGAGTGCGGCCCGCGTCCCGGTACTCCACGTTCCCGAACAAGTACAGCTCGCCGCGCCCTTCGAACCATGACGCGCTGTCGGCCCGCACCCACTTGTCTCCACAGGTAGCTTCTAGGCCGCCACCCACATCGAGCCGGGTGCCACCCTCAGTGAGCTTGGTCACGTGGGTTACCGTACCGGGCATGGTCACGATCTCAAGCTGGCACCGCTCCTGTTGCTGAGCACCAGGCAGCGCCACAGCGAGGAGTGCGGAAACGACACCGAATGACAATACGCTTCGCATTTCACTGCTCGGATCGCGTCTCCGTGCCCGGCCTCACCAGACGCGCCGACGTTAGATCGGCCTGATCCATGCGCGAGTTCGACTCGAACGCGGTGCCCTCGACCACGGTACCGTCCGCCTCGATCATCTTCGTCGCAGCATCGCTCCAGATGCGGTCTGCCGCACGCTCATAGTACAAGATCGACGTCTCGATGCGGCGACCCTCCACCGGGTTCCGGACTACCACGTCCGTCTCCGCCACCATGTTCCCGGTGTCCCACTCGTACGTGCCTTCCCGCGACGTGAGGATAGAGGTGACTTCACCCATAGCGTTGTAGAAGGTGACCTTCATGATCCGGAGTTCGACCAGCGCCTGGTTCTCTAGGAAGAACGCCGTGTCCGCCTCGACATGAGCGCGCCGAATCCCCTCAGAGGTCACGTAGTGATCGAGGCCAATGACAATCTGGTTCGCCTCACTATTCAGCCTGAGTATCTCCTCAGCCACGAGCGGCGCATCACCACCGTCCCCGCAAGCGTAAAGCCCCAAGGCAAGGGCTACCGTCAGGAAGCCTGCGCGCGTCATCGCCTATACCACTCGTGCTCGCATCAGGTCGTGCAAGTGGACAATCCCCGCTAAGCGACTGTCCTGATCACAGACCGGCAGAGCCATAATGCCGTGCTGCTCCATCTTGTACACCGCTTCGATGGCCAGCGTGTCAGCTGCCACCGTTTTCGGATTCGGATTCATCGCCTCCCAGACCTGCCGGTGAAAGAACTCTTCCTTGTTGTCGATGAACCGCGTCAAATCGCCTGCCGTGATCACCCCGACGATGCGCCGCTCTGCGTCGATGATCGGCACGGTCCCTCGCTTGTAGGCGATCTCGACCATCGCCTCGCGAAGCGTGGCGTCGCGCGGCAACGCGGGAACCTTGTCCGGATCCGTGATCATCACGTCCGCCACGCGCAACAGCTTGCGGCCCAAGGCGCCCGCAGGATGCAAGCTGGCAAAGTCCTCGGAAGTGAACCCTTTCTCCTGTAACACTGCGATCGCCAAGGCGTCGCCCATCGCCAGGGCCGCCGTGGTGCTGGCAGTCGGCGCAAGATCATGAGGGCACGCCTCCTCGCTGACGCTAACGTCGAGCACGACGTCGGACTGCCGGGCGAGCGTTGAACCGGTATTGCCGGTCAGGCTGATGATCGGCACACCGAGCCGCTTCACAACACGCAGCAACTCGTACAGCTCATCCGACTCCCCGCTCTTCGAGATCACGACCAGAAGATCGTCCCGCAGGACCATGCCTAGATCGCCGTGCACACCTTCCACCGGGTGCAGGAAGAAAGCCGGCGTGCCCGTCGAGGTGAACGTCGCCGCGATCTTGCGCGCGATGATGCCCGACTTCCCGAGCCCCGAGAGGATCGCCCGGCCCTTCAGCTTCGAGAGCAACTCTACAGCCCGCACAAAGCCCTCGTCGATACGGTCCTCCAACTGAAGGACCGCACTTCCCTCCAAACGAAGCACACCGCGGGCTGCCTCGATCAGATCACGCCGGTCCATTCGCCCGCTCCTCCCGCTCCTCAAGATACTGCTCTACCACTCTGCTCCAGTCGCCCCGCGCCCTGAGCAGCGCTTCAGCGAACTCGCGGACGGCGCCGGCACCGCCAGGCCGGGCCGTACGCCAGCGCGCCACCGAGCTGACCTCCGGCACAGCGTTGGCTACGGCCACCGGCAGTGCCGCGCGGGTCAGCACCGGCAGATCGGCGAGGTCGTCAGAGAGGAAAGCCACCGCATCCCAATCGATGCCTCTGCGCCGCAAGATATCGCGCACGATAGGCAGCTTCTCGGCCGCCGGATCCTGGTGTACCTCCTCGATAGCGAGCTCCCGCGCTCGCACGGCAACCACCTCGGACTGCCGGCCGGTCACGATCGCGACATGGATGCCGGCGCGCTGCATCAGATTGACGCCGAGCCCGTCTGTGATCTCGAACCGCTTCAGCTCGACAGTCTCCCCCGTCGGCGACGCGCCGTAGTAGATGCCCCCATCCGTCATTACGCCGTCCACATCAAGAACAACTAGCTTGACGGCCCGCGCCAGCTCCGGCGGAATGCCCGCTCGCTCAGACACCGGCCGACTCCCGCACAGAGCTGAGCGCGTCGCGCACAGCCAGCACCCGGCCGACCACACGCTCCAACTGATCGAGCCGCAGCATGCTCGAAGCGTCAGATAACGCCCGGGCCGGCTCCGGGTGTGCCTCGACGAACATCGCGTCGGCGCCAGCGGCCACAGCGGCAGTCGCCAACGCTCCGATGTGCTGTGGCTCCCCACCGCTTCTCGCCCCTTCAGCAGCGGGCCGCTGTAGCGAGTGGCTGGCATCGAAGATCGCGGGACAGCGGCAGGTCTCCTTGATAATCGAGAAAGAGCGCATATCGACAACCAGGTTGTGGTAGCCGAGAGCCGTTCCCCGTTCCGTCACCGCCACGCTCCGCGCCCCGCCATGACGAGCCTTCTCCACCTGCTGCGCCATATCCTCCGCCGCCATCCACTGACCCTTCTTCAGGTTGAGCGGCCGGCCGGTCGCCGCAGCGGCCAACACCAGGTCAGTCTGCCGGCAAAGGAAGGCCGGAATCTGCAAGACATCGACGATCGCGGCCGCCGGACTTGCCTGCTCCGGTAGGTGGATGTCGGTGGTGACGGGCAAGCCCAGCTCCGCCTTGACCTGCTCGAGAAGACGTAGGCCCGCTTCGAGCCCCGGCCCGCGCGGCGAGTTGATGCTGCTCCTGTTCGCTTTGTCGAACGAGGCTTTGAAGACTACCGGAATCCGGAATCGCTCGCCGATGCGAGCGACCTCCTCCGCGACCGTGAGGTTGGTGCCCTGATCCTCGAGCACACAGGGACCGGCGATAAGGAAGAAGCCGCCGCGCGGCTCAAACAACTTCGCCACATCCAGCATCCGTCCACCTCCCTCACTCGCCCACCTTGACAGCCTGGAGCTTAGCGGCCCCCCGTTCGTCTCGATGCTGCAGCGCCGCCGCAATGAACGAAGCGAACAGCGGGTGCGGATTCGCAGGCCGAGACTTCAGTTCGGGGTGGAACTGGGTGGCGACATACCAGGGGTGACCCGTCAACTCGATGACCTCGACCAGCATGTGATCGGGCGACAAGCCGCTCAATCGGAGTCCATGCTGAGTCAAGATCTCACGGTACTCATTGTTCACCTCATAGCGGTGACGATGCCGCTCACTGATCTCCGGGACTCCATAGATCTGAGCGACCTGCGATCCTGGTGCCAGCTGGCAGGGATAGGCGCCCAGTCGCATGGTTCCACCCATGTCGGTGATCTTGCGCTGGGAATCCATGAGCGAGACCACCGGGTCCTCGCATTCCGGCTCGAACTCGCGCGAGTGGGATTCCTCGAGATTGCAGACGTTGCGCGCGAACTCGATGATCGCCGATTGCAGCCCCAGACAGATGCCGAAGAAGGGCATGTCGTTCTCGCGGGCATAGCGGACGGCCCGCACCATGCCCTCCACACCGCGCACGCCGAAGCCCCCGGGAACAAGCAGTCCGTCGTAGTCGGCAAGCCGTGTGGCGTCCTCCGGCCCAGTGATCTCCTCGGAGGACACCCAATCGATGTCGACACGCACATCATTGGCGATGCCGCCGTGAGCCAGCGCCTCGTGGATC
>CANPVY010000384.1 GCA_947581845.1 uncultured bacterium
CGACGGCGCGCTCGCCGGATTGAGAGACGCGCAAGCGGCAGGATTGGTCCGCTACGTCGGACTGAGCGGGCACATGGGCCGGGACCGCTTCGCTGCGGCACTTGACAGCGGCGAGTTCGACATCGCGATGCCGGCGATCAACTTTGTGGACCGCCACACCTATGACTTCGAAGGCATCATCCTGCCCCTGGCAGCCACACATGATGTCGGCGTCGCGGCGATGAAGGTCTTAGGCGGCGCGGTCGATTGGGACTACAGCACCCGCGCACAACGTGCGCTGCTGCTGGGCGACGACTACGAGCCGGCCATTCGATACGCACTCGGCCTGCCCGAAGTGGCCACGGCGGTCATCGGTTGCAAGAGTGTCGATGAAGTGCGCCACGCCGCTCAAGCGGCCAGGGGCTATCTTCCCCTGTCCGAAGACGAGCAGGATCGGCTGCTGGAGCGCGGCAAACAGCTCGCGGCTCAGTGGGGCCCGCACTTCGGGCCCGTGGAAGTTGCGACGCAAGGCTAGAGGATGGAAACGTTCGCCGGCGCCGGCACCTCGCCCCGCCGACGACTTCCAGCTATTCGAAGCCGACGCGCGGCAAGTACTTGAAGATCCCTGTCGCCGCGAAGACCACGACCAGCATACAGAGCGCCCCGTAGCGTGCCTCGCCGTAGAGAAAGTAGCCGGTACCGAACAGCGTCGCGTAGACGACCGCGCAGCCCAGGAACCAGGAGAGCAGCGCCGCCGTGAAGCTCCCCTCCGTCGGACCCGTTCGCACCGCCCCCTGCCAGCCTCGATTGAAGGGCCGAATCCGGTCGTAGAATGCCTGTAGCGTCGCCCTGTCGGTCGCCGGCGTCAGCAACGTCACCGTCAACCAGACCACCGTTGTGACGGCAACGCCCAGCACGAGCCGGAGCGAGGGATCGAGCGCAGAGAGCCCCACTGCCTCGTGCACGAACTCGAAGTAAACAGCCACGACAAAGGAGATGGTCATCGCCGCCAGTTCGCTCCAGGCGCTGATCCGCCACCAGAACCAGCGCAGCAGGAAGATGAGTCCCGTGCCGGCACCGATCTGCAGCAGGATCCGGAACGCCTGCAACGCGTTCTCCAGCCACAGCGAGACCATGCCAGCCAGGATGATCAGCACCACCGTGGACAGCCGGCCCACCGTCACGTAGTGACGTTCGTCGCGGTGGCGCGCCACGAACCTGCGATAGAAGTCGTCGACGATGTAGGAGGCGCCCCAGTTGAGATGCGTGCTGATCGTGGACATGTAAGCGGCGGCGAGCGACGCCACCACCAGGCCCAGCAGACCCTGCGGCAGAAAGATCAGCATCGCCGGGTAGGCCAGGTCGTGGCGCACGATCGACGGGTCGAGGCCCGGGAAACGCGCTGTGATCGCTTCGAGGTTCGGATAGACGATCAGCGAGGCGAGCGCCACGACGATCCAGGGCCAGGGCCTCAGCGCGTAGTGCGCGATGTTGAACCACAGTGTCGCCCGCATCGACTCGCGCTCGTTGCGTGCCGCCAGCATGCGCTGCGCCACGTAGCCGCCACCACCCGGCTCGGCCCCGGGATACCAGGTGCTCCACCACTGGATCGCGACCGGGATGATGAAGACTGTCGCGGCCACCCGCCAATCGGAGAAGTCCGGCAGCAGGCTCAGCCTGCCCTCCAGCGTCGGGTGGGAGATCAGACCCGCCAGACCGCCGACGGCCGGATGCGCCACCGCGTAGTACGCGGCCGCGACCGAGCCGATCATGGCGATAGCGAAGAGCACGAGATCGGTGACCACCACGCCCCACAGCCCCGAAGTCGCCGAGTAGACCACCGTCACGGTGCCCGCGATCAGCACCGTCGTGTACTTGTCGACACCCAGCAGCACGCCGGCGATCTTGATCGCCGCCAGCGTGACGGCCGCCATGATCATCACGTTGAAGAACACGCCCAGGTACAGCGCACGGAAGCCACGCAGGAACGCGGCGATCCCGCCGGAGTAGCGCAGCTCATAGAACCCGATGTCCGTGAACGCGCCGGAACGCCGCCACAGCTTCGCATAGAAGAAGACCGTGCACATACCGGTGATCAGGAACGCCCACCACAGCCAGTTCTGGCTGACCCCACCGGTCCGCACCATGTCGGTCACCAGGTTCGGCGTATCGGTGGAGAAGGTCGTCGCCACCATCGAGGTGCCCAGCAGCCACCACGGCGCCTTGCGCCCCGACAGGAAGAACTCCTGCGTCCCGCGCCCCGCGCGCCGGGCAAAGACAACGCCCACCACCAGCGCGACAACGCCATAGAGGAAGACGACGAACCAGTCGAGGCGAACGAGCTGCATGTGCTGTGTCTCCGCTGTTCAGGCTCAGGCGCGTCCCTGCGGAGGCGGTCGAGGCTTCTTAATACAGTCCATCCACGCCGCGCGCCACTCTACTGCCGGAGGATTGGCGTTCCCCATGCAGCCATCCTATTCTCAGCAGCGATCGCGACACGGCAGCACGCAGCGCACGGAGGTAGCGCGCTCCATGATCTCACGCAGAGAGATGATCCGAACGACAGGAGCCGCCCTGGCCGGCCTCGCCGCCCGTGCCGACCGGCTAGCCGCCGCGCTCGCCGCGCAGGACTACCCGTCACAGCGGCCGCCGCTCGGCCAGCGCAAGTTCGTGAGCGACGCCGTTGAGGCGACCATCGACCGCGTCACGCGGGACATCGCCGAGCCTGAGCTCGCCTGGATGTTCGAGAATTGCTATCCCAACACGCTGGACACGACCGTCCGGCTCGGGACTACCGACGGCAGGCCGGACACGTTCGTGATCACGGGCGACATCCCGGCCATGTGGTTGCGCGATTCGACCGCACAGGTCTGGCCCTATCTGCCCTTAGCGAAACAGGACGAGAAGCTGAAGCAGCTGCTGGCCGGGGTCATCCACCGACAGGCGCACTGCATCCTGATCGACCCTTACGCCAACGCCTTCAACGACGGGCCCACCGGCAGTCCCTGGGCGAGCGACCTCACCCAGATGAAGCCGGAGCTGCACGAGCGCAAATGGGAGATCGATTCGCTCTGCTATCCCGTAAGACTCGCCTACGGCTACTGGCGAACGACCGGCGATGCCTCGGTGCTCGATCGAGACTGGCAAGCGGCGGCGAAGCTCAGCGTGCAGACGTTCAGGGAACAGCAGCGCAAGCAGGGCCACGGGCCCTACAGATTCCAGCGGACCACCGCCGTCGCCTACGACACCGTCCCGCTGGGCGGCTACGGCAACCCGACCCGCAAAGTCGGGCTCATCCACTCGATGTTTCGACCGTCCGACGACGCCTGCATCTATCCCTTCCTCGTCCCGTCGAACCTCTTCGCGGTCGCGTCACTGATGCAGCTACGGGAGATGTTCAGGGAGGAGATCGGCAACCGCGCTTTTGCAGCGGAGTGTGACGAGCTGGCGGAGGAGGTCGCCACGGCTATCCGGGACTACGCGATCGTCCAGCATCCGAAGTACGGCCACATCTACGCCTATGAGGTGGACGGCTTCGGCAACGCCCTGTTCATGGATGACGCGAACGTGCCGAGCCTGCTATCCCTCCCCTATCTCAGCGTCACCGATACCGCCGACCCCGTCTACCAGGCTACAAGGCGCTTCGTGCTGAGCGAGGACAACCCCTACTTCTTCCGCGGTGAAGCCGGCGAGGGGATCGGCGGTCCGCATGTCGGTCTCGAGATGATCTGGCCGCTCGGCATCATCATGCGCGCGCTGACCAGCACCGACGACGCCGAGATTCTCCACTGCCTGCGCACGCTCAAGGCCACCCATGCCGGGACCGGCTTCATGCACGAGTCGTTTCACCAGGACGATCCGACGAACTTCACACGCGCCTGGTTCGCCTGGGCGAACACGCTACTCGGCGAACTGATCGTCACCCTGCACGGCGAGCGGCCCCAGTTGCTGCGCACGCCGCTCTGAGCGAAACGCGCCACCCTGATCAAGAGCGGACACCATGACGCCGACCATTGATCGCCGAAGCTTCCTGGGCTCCCTGGGCGCCGCAGCCGTCGCCAGCACGCTGCCGCGCCCACTCAAGGCCTTCCTCGTCGCGGCCGAGCCGCCGTCGGTCACCCGCGTCCCACGGGTCGCGGTCCTCGCCGAGCGCGGGTTCCCGACGATCGACGCGAGCGTCCTAGAGCCGCGCACGCTGCGTGACGCCCTGCGCGGACTCGCGGCCAGCTATCTCGAAGTCGGTGAGCTGGAGCGGCTGGACCCCAGCGCCTTCGATGTCTTCCTCAACCCGTACGGGTCGGCCTTCCCCAAGCCCGCCTGGCCGCAGTTCCACGACTTCCTCACCGCGGGCGGGAACTGGGTGAACGTGGGCGGGGTGCCGTTCGCGGTGCCGGTGCGGCGCGAAGCGGAGGGCTGGCAGCCGGAGGTGCGCCAGTCCGCCTACCACAAGCAGCTGGGCATCACCCAGGCGTTCCCGGTGGACGTGAGCGGACCGCACAGCTACCGGCCCAACCCGGATATCGAGTGGACGGACGAGCTCGCCGGTGAAATCAGTGCGGAGACCGTCTACGAGCTGTACTGCCGCTTCACGCGCGAACCCGAGTTCCCCGATGAGGACGGATCGTCCGGGCCGCGCGACGCATTGCTGGTACCGCTCATCTCGGTGATGGGCGGCGACGAACATCCGCTGGCCGTGCCGATCGTGTGCATCGACCGGCTGCTGGGCCCCTTTGCCGGCGGTCGCTGGCTGCTGGCGGACTTCAACGGCTCGCTGTCCGCCGCAGCGCTACGCGCGCTGCTCGAGCACGCAGCCGTTGGCGCCCACGCGCTCGTCGCCCAGCCTTCGTTCGCCTGCTATCAGGACGGCGAGACGCCGGCCATCACCGTGACGCTGAAGTCGCCGGCCGGGCACCGTGCAAGCGACCTCACGTGTCGCGTCGAGATCTTTGACGAGGGCAACCGGTCCATCGCCGTGACGACCCTGCCCCTGCACGGCACCGGCTTCGTCGTCGCCGGCACCGTCACGTTGAAGACGGCGGACCCGGTCGGGTTGGCCCCCGGCCTCTACCGTGTCGAAGCGACGCTCGAAAAGGAAGACGAAACCTTCTCGGGGCTAGGCGCCAGGACCGGCTTCTGGATCTTCGACCGCGAGCTGCTGGCGAGCGGTGACCTGTTCACGACGGACGCGCACACGCTGCTGCGCCACGGCGAGCCGTACGTGGTCACGGGCACCTCGTACATGGCCTCGGACGTGCACCGCAAGTTCCTCTTCGAGCCGAACCCGTACGTCTGGGATCGTGACTTCGCCGCAATGAAGCGAGCGGGAGTCAACATGATCCGCACCGGGATCTGGACCGGCTGGAAGAACTACATGCTCGACGTCGGCGCACCCAACGAGGCCGCGCTGCGCGCGCTGGACGCGTTCCTGCTCACCGCGCGCCGTTACGACATTCCCGTCATCTTCACCTTCTTCGCCTTCCTGCCGGAGATGTGGGGCGGTGCGAACCCGTATCTCGACCCGCGCGCGGTCGGGGCGCAGAAGACCTTCCTCAGCCTCGTCGTTCGGCGCTACCGCGAGATGAACGACGTGATCTGGGACCTCATCAACGAGCCGTCCTTTTGTTCGCCCGAGCGCCTGTGGCTCACGCGGCCCAACTACGACCGCTACGAACTGCGCGCCTGGCACGACTGGCTGCGTCAGCGCTTCCCCGCACGCTCCGACGCCGAGCGTCAGGCGCGGCTCGCCGAGCTCTGGCGCACGTTGCCCAACGAGGCGATGGCGCTGCCGCGGCCCGAGGAGTTCAGCGACCGCAACATCTTCGAGGGTAATCGACCGCTCAAGGTGATGGAGTACCGGTTGTTCGCCAACGACATGTTCACCCGCTGGGCGCGCGAGATGATCGCTGCGCTCCGCGAGGCGGGTAATCCGCGCCAGCTGGTCACGGTCGGTCAGGACGAAGGTGGCACTTACGAGCGGCCGGGCCCGATGTTCCACGGCTCGGCAGTCGACTTCACCTCCAACCATACCTGGTGGCTGAACGACAATCTCCTCTGGGACCACGTCATGACCAAGACGCCCGACCGGCCGAACCTGATTTCCGAGACGGGCATCATGTTCTACGAGCGGATAGACGGAAGCGCCTGGCGGACAGAAGAAGAAGCCCGTGACCTGCTCGAACGCAAGCTCGCGCTCGCCCTCGCCGTCGGCGGTGCCGGGTTCATCGAGTGGATCTGGAACACCAACCCCTACATGCCGCTCGACAACGAGGCCGCCATCGGACTGCTCCGCACCGACGGGTCGGCGAAACCCGAGCTCCACGTGTTCCGCGACATGGCGAGGTTCGCCGCGCAGTCGCTGCGTGACCTGGGGCCGCGCGAGCGCGAGCCGGCGCTCATGGTCATCCCGCACTCGCACATGTTCTCCGTTCGGAACTTCGCCAGCGAGGCGACGCAACGCGCCGTGCGCACGTTGCATTACAGCTGCGGCGTGACCATGAGCGGCGTCAGCGAGTACGGGCTCGATCGCCTGGACTATATTCCGCAGCTCATCATCCTACCGTCACCCCGCATCCTGACCGAAACAGCGTGGCAACGCCTCCTGGTGCTTGCCGACGACGGCGCCACGCTGCTCGTCACCGGGCCCATCGATTCCGACGAGCACTGGTTTCCGGTCCCGC
>CANPVY010000385.1 GCA_947581845.1 uncultured bacterium
GACGCCCAAGGGAGAGACCATGCTGCTGCTGGACGGCGAGCTGCAGTTCTACAGTGCCGACGAGCATCGCTACCATGAGGCGCTTGTCATCGTGCCTTTCCTCTTTCGGCAGGGCCCGGTACGGCGCGTGGGAGTGATGGGGGGAGGTGACGGCTTAGTCGCGCGCGAGCTGCTTCGCCACTTCGCCGACGAGATCGAGCTCGTACGGATCATCGACATCGACCCGGCAGTGACCGAGATGGCCCGAACGCAACCGAGGCTGGTGGAGCTCAATGAGGGTAGCCTGCTGGATGAGCGGGTGGAAGTGATAAACGCCGATGCCGCGAGCTATTGCTCCGCGGATCCGTTCGACCTCATCGTCGCCGATCTTCCGGATCCTACGAGCCCGGTGCTGGCACGGCTGTACAACCGTGAGTTCTACGAACACCTGCAAGCGCAACTTAGCCCGCAGGAGGGGGTCGTCGGCGTCCAGATTGTATTCGTCCCGCCGGTGTTCGACGGGGTGCTGAGCACGCTCCGCGCCGTATTCCCGACGGTGAGAGAGTACGCGCTCTGCATGTACAGCTTCGTGAGGTCGGGCTTCGCCCTCTGTGGTCAGGTTCCGCTGGAGCGTTGCCGGGAGCTGCCGAAGGGTACCCGCTATCTCACCCCGGAGGTGCTCGACATGCTGTTCTACTTCGCACCCGATGAGCCACGGGTCGAGGTCAACGAGGTGAGTACGAATGAGAACGCGCGGGTGACAGAGTGGTACGGGTCGTTCCTGCGCGACTATGTGGAGGAGCGCATACTCTACTACTGAGCTTGAAGCCAGGGGCCGAGCTGGGTGAGACGCTGTGCGCTCTCGCCTGCGGCGGTGCGTCGACCGCCCGCCCCCGCTGATGGGGGCGAGCAGTCTCAATTGGCCTCAGGACTCGCGGTCTTCCAGGAAACCTCGGAATACGAGTTCGCTGTCGACGCGTTCGGGACCCAGCCGGTCGATCACGTAGTCGCGTGCGCGCTCGGCGCGCTCGGCGAGTGCGCAACTGACGATGTCGATGGACGCGTACTCGTACTCGGGGTAGGTGTGGATCGCGAAGTGAGATTCGCGAATCGGCAGGAAGACGGTGAGTCCCTGGCCTGGGTATCGATACACCGCTGGCTCGGCCAGCGGGTGTAGGGTGGCTGCTGCCGCGGCGCCAGTCAGGATCTCTCCCATCTGATCAGGGTCGTTGAGCGTCTCGGGGTCCACGCCGTACATGTCCACCATGACGTGGGTCAGTACGGCGCGCTCCGTAGCTGCCTCCTGTGGAGCCACCTTGTGCATTTTCACCCCCCCCTCGCGGATTGAGATGACGATTCCGACGCTGGTGGCTTCTGATGTCCCCAAGAAACGTCGGTACCCTGCCTCGCGCAATAGCCCCGGCGAGCGGCATCACCTGCCCTTCCTCGACCCGCCGGCTCAGGTCTCCAGCCGGCTGGTGAACGGTATCGGGTTCGTGATGCAGTAGACACCCGGGCAGCGCTCCTCCGCCAGCCGCTGGATCTCCTGGAGCTTATCGGCGGGCGCAGCGGACACTACCCGGAGCGTCGCCGTCATGCCCTCGGTGATTGGCCGGTCGGCCACGCCCATGGGGCGGCTCAGATCGATCTCGTTCTCGATAGTCACTTCCAGCTGCTTCAGCTCGACGCCCTCGGCAGCGGCAACGGCTACGAAGGTGCCGGCGAAACACGATGCGAAGCCATACATGCAGTAGGAGACAGGGTCGGGCCGCAGACCCTCGCCGCCCATGAAGGGGGCGAAGTCCGTCTCCAACCTCAGCTTGCCGTTGGGATAGTCGACGTCGGCGCTGAACTGGGGCTTGCCCTCCTCGAACACCCAGCGCCCGGTAACCGTCTTGAGTTTCTTCGCTGCGGCTGGATCCTTCTCGATCTGGCCGGCGAAGTCGCGCATCGCTTGAACGTTAACGTTGTTGGTCTTCCCCATGCTACGCTCCCAGGTCAGCTCTCGCCCTAGAAAGTCTCCGCCGAACCGCCGGGCCCGGTCAGCTGGTTGCACGCAGGTCCAGACTGCCTGGATCGCTCACCACGAAGGTGGTAGCCAACCAGGTGCCGACGAGGGCATCATTGTCAGAGTCCACCTCCGTGATTCCGTCGCCGTCAGCTACTGGGCAGGCCGCCCCTAGGAACGCGGTCGCGACGAGGGCACACAGGAGAACGGCGTTGAGACGGCACTCAGGCATACGCGCAGCGGGCGGCGGCGAACGAGTTCGGAGTCGACACTGTCTGAGTGTGGGGGCAATCTTAGTGGCATCGTGGAACGATGACAAGTAGCGAGGTGACGACAGTCCTGGTGGCACCCACGGCCTTCAAGGGCACGCTGGGTCCCAACCTCGTGGCTCGCGCGCTGGCGCGGGCGGCAGCCCGCGTCTGGCCGGACGCCGAGGTCGTCTCCCGTCCGCTCTCCGATGGCGGTAACGGCCTTCTGGAGGCCTGCGCGGCACTCGAGGGCGGGGTGCTGGAGGAGCTCCGGGTCAGCGACCCGCTGGGGAGGTTGACTCAGGCGCGGCTGCTGCGGCAGGGCGCGCGCGCGGTGGTCGAGTCGGCCGAGGCGTGCGGACTGCATCTCGTACCGGTCGAGCGGCGTGATCCGCTGGCCGCTACGACCCGGGGTGTGGGGGAGCTGCTGGTCGCCGCCGCGCGCGGGGGCGCCAGGGAAATCATTCTCGGCCTGGGCGGCAGCGCGACAGTTGACGGTGGCACGGGGATGGCTCGCGCGCTCGGCTGGCGTTTCTCAGACGTCGGGGGCCGACCGCTCGCCGAGGGCGGTGCAGCGCTCGGCGCTCTGGAGCGTATCGAGCCGCCGGTGCAAACCTTCGCCCCGCGGGTGGTGGCGCTTTGTGACGTGGGGAACCCGCTGCTCGGGCCGCATGGCGCCGCTCGGGTCTACGGTCCTCAGAAGGGGGCCAGCCCAGGGGAGGTGGCGCAGCTCGACGCGGCGCTTGCCCGGCTGGCGGAGCTGCTGGAGGTGCAGCTGGGGGTTTCCGTGGGCGAGCTCCCCGGCGCCGGCGCCGCCGGTGGCCTGGGCGCCGGCGCGCGCGCGTTCTTGAGAGCGGATCTCGTGTCGGGAGCCGGCTGGATGATCGAGCGGGCCGGTCTGCCCGAGCTGCTCGAGCGGGCGGATCTGGTGCTGACGGGTGAGGGACGTTTCGACGTACAGAGTGGGATGGGCAAGGTCACGGGCCGAGTCGTGGAGGCCGCCCGTTCGGCAGGCGTGCCGGTGCTGTTGGTCTGCGGGCGTGTGGAAGGCGCGCTGCCGGACGGGGTGCAGGCGGTGGAGGGTGGGGGAGAGATCCTCGGCGCGGACGATGTGGCACGCCTGGCCGAGGCGGCTTGCCGCGCCCGCGCCCGTGGGGATAGACTTTGAGGCTCCGAGTACACGAGCCGTAGGGATGTCTTGCCCGATTGACAGAGGTCGGATGGCGAACAGCGATCTGATGGAGAAGCTGGTCTCGCTGTGCAAGCGGCGAGGCCTCATATACCAATCGTCGGAGGTCTACGGCGGGCTCGGCTCCGTCTGGGACTATGGGCCTCTCGGCGTAGAGCTCAAACGCAACATCAAGGATCGCTGGTGGCGGGACATGGTGACCAGCCGCCCCGACATCGAGGGTCTAGATGCCGGTATCCTCATGCACCCCGCGGTCTGGGAGGCGAGCGGCCACGTTGAGGGCTTCACTGACCCGCTGATCGAGTGCAAGAACTGCCATCGCCGCTTCCGCGCTGACGAGGTCCAGGATCAGTGCCCGATCTGTGGTGTGAAGGGCCAGTTCACACCGCCCCGCTTGTTCAACCTGATGTTCCGGACGTTCATGGGTCCAGTGGAGGAGGAGGCGGCGCAGATCTATCTGCGTCCCGAGACGGCCCAAGGGATCTACGTCAACTTCCAGAACGTCTTGAACTCATCGCGTCAGAAGATACCGTTCGGCATCGCGCAGATCGGCAAGGCTTTCCGCAACGAGATCACGCCCGGCAACTTCATCTTTCGCACGCGCGAGTTCGAGCAGATGGAGATGCAGTACTTCGTGAAGCCGGGCACGGACCAGGAGTGGTTCGACTACTGGAGGAACGAGCGGCTCGAATGGGTGAAGTCTCTCGGTGTTCGGGCGGAAAGGCTGCGGCTGCACCAGCACACCCGCGAGGAGTTAGCCCACTACGCCTACGACGCGTACGACATCGAGTATGAGTTCCCGTTTGGCTGGCAGGAGTTCGAAGGAATCCACAACCGCACCGACTTCGACCTCAGCCGGCACCAGGAGCGATCCGGCAAGAAGCTCGAGTACTTCGATTCGGCGAGCAACGAGAGCTACGTTCCCTACATCATCGAGACCTCGGGGGGCGTAGACCGGCAGATGCTGGTGGTCCTGGCCGATGCGTACCGTGAGGAGGAAGTCGAAGGGGAAACTCGGGTCGTGCTCGGCCTCAAGCCCGAGCTGGCACCCATCAAAGTGGCGGTCTTCCCGCTGGTCAAGAAGGACGGCATGCCTGAGGTCGCTCAGAAGATCGCGGATGACCTACGCTCGCGATTCCCGATCTTCTACGACGAGGCAGGCTCCATAGGTCGGCGCTATCGCCGTCAGGACGAGGCGGGTACGCCCCTCTGCATTACGGTGGACGGGCAGACTTTGCGGGACGAGACCGTCACGGTACGGGATCGGGACAGCTTGAAGCAGGATCGCGTCGCCGCCAGCAAGTTGGTGGAGTACCTGGGCAAGGCGATCGAGTGAGGGCGCGGCCGTGCGCTTGAGACCGCTGCTGTGGCTCGGCGCGGGGGCAGCGGCCAGCGCCTGCCTGGTCGACCGCTGGCGACGCAATCTGCAGACGGAGCCGCGGCCGCTCAGGGATCATCGCGGCCGAGTGCTCAAGCCGCTGTTTGTAGAGCTTGCGGGAGAGGAGTGCGTCCCCGTTGCCGTGGCGGGCACGGGACCGGCTATCGTGCTTCTCCCCGGACTGACCGGTGACAGCGAGATCTTCCGGTACCAGATAGCGGGCCTGTCGGCCAGCTGCCGGGTGATCGCCCCGAATCTGCGTCTGGATTTCGGCGGCATGGAGCGGCAGTTCAATCAGTTCGCTCACGACGTCGCCACAGTGCTCGACGCCCTCGACGAGCCCTCGGCTTGCCTGCTGGGACTGTCGTTCGGTGGCCCCATCGCCGTGCGCTTCGCCACCCTGTACCCGGAGCGTGTCTGGGCGCTCATCCTCACCAACACACTGGCCCGCCTGGATCTCTCCCATGTAGGACTCAACCGGACCCTGCTCATTCCGGTCGCACGGTGGACATCGCGCTTTCTACCCGTGCCGTTGATGCGCAGGTTGGCCGACCTCTGGGGACGGTGGGGGATCTGGGTGTTCGATCCGTCCCCAGGGAACGAGCGGATCATCGACTACGAGCTGACCACGCCGGTACGTGTGCCCATGTCGGTGGGCGGCACGCGCGTGGAAATATTCAGAGAGTGCGACCTGCGCCCCGATCTTCGGGCGATCCGGCAGCCCGCTCTGGTCATCGGCGGCTCGTCCGACACGTACACGCTGCCGGAGTGGCAACGCGAGATCGCCGATCTGCTGCCCAACTCCACGTACGTCGAGATTCCCTATGGGGGCCATCTATCGTTGATCTCGCACGCCGAGACCTTCAACCAGGTGGTGCTCGACTGGCTCGCAGAGCAGCGCGAGGCTGGCGCAGTCGCAGCCCGCCGAAACCGCATGAGGCCTGACGACTTTGGCGTCACGATCTGAGGTCTTCGCTTCCCGCTGGGGAATGATGCTCGCCATGCTCGGCATGGCAGTGGGGACGGGCAATATCTGGCGGTTCCCGCGGATCGTCGCCTCTAACGGCGGTGGCAGCTTCCTGATCGCTTGGGTCGTGTTCCTGCTGCTCTGGTCGGTCCCGTTGATACTGGTCGAGTTCGCTATGGGGAAGACG
>CANPVY010000386.1 GCA_947581845.1 uncultured bacterium
CAGGAAGTGATGGCGGGTCAGAACGCCATGCTCGATTCGATCCAGATCGAGCAGTCGGATGTGGCTGTCCATGTCCTGCCGTCCGGCGACTGGGCATGGGCCACGTCGCTGTGGGACTTCACGGCGCTGATGGGCGAGGAGAGCATGGCGCTGCCGGTGCGCTGCACGTGGGTCCTGGAGAAGCGGGCGGACGGTTGGAAGGTCGTCCACTTCCACAAGTCGGTCTCGGCGGCCTAGAGCTGACTCAGTCGCCCGGCGAGGGGGGCAGCGGGCTCATCAGGTCGACCACGACGCGCCAGTGTCCGGGTCCGTCGCCGTGGCGTCGCCAGGCGCGCACGTAGTTACCCAACTCGTCCGGCCTCTCCGAGCCGAGGGCCGTGTACTCGTACTCACCGTAGGTATACCCGAGGTCGCCGGAGCGGGACACATCGCCGCCCAGGACCGTCCAGCTGAACCGGCCCGGGCGCTCGCGGGCCAGATCCCGCAGCGCCTGGATCCCGGTCAGGGGCTGCCGGCCATCGCGCAGGATCCGCACCTGCGGGGCCGCGAGGGCGGTGAACGCCTCCATTACGCCGTCGGCCGCCGCCACGCCGGCGAAGGCCCGGTCGACCTGCAGCAGCACCGCTCGCTCCGCCGCCACGTTCACTTCCTCCCAGCGCCTCCGCTCCCCGGGCACCGGTCCCGGGGTGCGGAGGGACTCCCGGACGGCTGGCGGCGGGTTGGAGGTCCCGTGGTCGATCACCACCTTCCAGCTCCCACCCGCCTGCTTCTTCCACACGGTGAAGTAGTTCCCGTGCCTCGCGGGTTCGCCGGCTGGCTGCTCGCGGTACTCCCAAGGGCCGGACGTGAATCCCAGGTCGCCGGCCTGTGCAACGTCCGCAATCACGGGCTCCCAGGACAGCAGGCCCTGCGTAGCAACTTGGTTGCGCAGCCATTGCGCAGCGTCGACTGCCCGGGGCCGAAAGAGGACGGCGTCGTCCGCCATATAGGTGAGGAAGGCGTCGCGGGTGCCCAGCTGGGCGGCCGCCCGCGCAAAGGCGCGCTCCGACTCGACCAGCGAGCTAAGGGCGGCCTCGTAGTCCCGAGTGTGGTCTCCCCTGCAGCCAGCCACGGCTACGAGGAAGCTGGCGAGAGAACCAGCGAGGCGAAGGCCCGAGGAACGGCCAGCGGAAGTCTTCACGCTGGTCAACATAAGGGCTGTCAGGGCCGCCGGGCGAGGCCGAGCGGCTGGTCATTGCCGAACCTGGGGGGAGGCTAATATTAATAGACATTCACCCAGAGTTGAGGTCGTACAGCTTTGAGGGCGACCTGGACCTTGGCATCTAGTCTGCCGCAGAGGTCCTCGGCCATGGCGCTTTGCCGAGCCAAACCTAATCTACGCGAGCTGGCCTGGACTCCCATCCAGCCGCCGGGCCGACCTGCGTGGTTTGTCGCTAGATCTCAGCCCTTCATGAACGAACATACCTCCAGCATGAGTGGCGTGGGGAGCGTCGTCTTCACACGTCCGGGAGGGACAACGGAGGTACGAGCAATATGATTGGCATGGATTTCGTCAGCTTCCTGATCCTGCTGGTGATCAGCGTGGTCGTGTCCTTCATCGTGCACTACTTGCTCAAGTTCTACGCCGTGCCGGGACTGGCATCGTTCTTCGGCAAGATCATCATCGGCTGGGTTGGTGCCTGGCTGGGCTCGCCGGTGTTCGGCTACTGGTTCGCCGGTGTACAGTACGAGCAGGTCTATATCATACCGGCGATACTCGGTAGCGCGGCGCTGCTAGTCTTCGCGGTCGATATGGTCCAGAGCTTCCAGGGCCGTAGCGCGAAACCGCCTGCGATGTGATACCCTCAACTCGTGCCCGGCGGCTGGTAGAACGAGAGGCGGTCCATTCGTGGACCGCCTCTCGTCTTGGACCGCACGGCCCGGCCGGCCTGCGGGGACGCGCGGCGCTATGCCCGAGGGAGGGACCGCTACATCACGGGGCTGCGTCCCACGCTGCGCCGCTCCGACAGCCAGCGGTCCACCGAGAGCGCGCCAGCGCCCGCGAGGGCGAGGGCGAGGAAACCGGCGATGTAGAGCACGTTGACCTCGTAGCCCGGCATGCCGAACGTCGGCCCGGCCTCCGTCATCCCCGTGATGTTCAGGAAATTGAACCCATTGGGAAGGTGCACGGTGAACATGGCCACCAGCATGTCGATGATCCCGAGCACCGATATGATGGTGACGAAGGCGCCGGCGATCAGCAGCAAGCCGCCGAAGAACTCTACGATGCCGACCAGCCACGAGGCGAGTCCGGCGGCCGGCACGCCGATGTTCTGCAGCATGCCCACGAACATATCGTGGCCCTGGCTCGAGAACAGCTTGGGGAAGCCATGGTACGCGAAGCCGAAGCCCAGCAAGACGCGCAGCGGGACGCTCGCGTACTCATTCCAGGTCTTACCCATCTCTTGCCTCCTTGCAATGGTGCTAAACGACGTATAGACCTCTATCTTCAAGCTCCGATAATGTGCCGCTGGGAAACTGCTCTCCCGAGCCGCCTGTGGAACACGATTCGCACCCAGCCGGGTTCCCGGCAGTGTCCACGGCGGTGACGGCTGTCCTCGTTGTCGTGAGAAGGGTCGCAAGTTAGGGTCGGCCGTGTCGACAGGCTAGGGGCAGCTTGCCGGCCGGAGATTTTCGCGGAGGAAACATATGGCGAGTCCTCAACGCCGCCTGCCCATCGTCTGGCACGAAGGCTACGAGGCCGATATCGGACTCCACGTCTTTCCAACCCGCAAGTACCGAGCGGCCCACGATCGACTGATCGGGGAGGGCACCATCGCGGAGACGGACATCCGGCGCCCGGAGCCGGTCAGCGATGAGCACGTCGCTCTGGTCCACACCCCGCAGTACCTGGAAAAGATCAAGTACAGCGAGTTCTCCTGGCAGGATGTCATGCTCCTCGAGGTCCCGTTCTCGGCGGAGCTGCGGGAGGCCATGTGGCTCTGCGCCGGCGGCTCGGTCCTGACGGGGCGGCTGGCACTAGAGCACGGGCTCGCGGTGCACCTGGGTGGCGGCTTCCATCACGGGTTTCCCGACCACGGGGAGGGTTTCTGCCTGATCAATGATGTGGCCATCGCCCTGCGGGCTCTACGACGCGAGGGGCTGATCGAGCGGGCGGTAGTCCTCGACTGCGATCTCCACCACGGCAACGGCACCGCGGCCATCTTCACGGACGAGCCCGAGGTGTTCACCTTCTCCATCCACCAGCAGCACAATTACCCGATGTGGAAGCCGCCGAGCGACCTGGACCTGGGGCTGCGGGACGGGACGGGCGATGAGGAATACTTGGGGCTGTTGCAAGCGCATGTTCCCCAGATCCTCGAGGACCAGCGCCCTGACCTCGCGTTCTACCTCGCCGGCGCCGACCCCTACAGGGAGGACCAGCTGGGTGGCCTCAGTCTCAGCCGTGAAGGCCTGCGTCGGCGCGACGAATTGATGTTCCGCCTGACGGGCGTGGCAGGCGTGCCCGTCGCGGTCACCCTGGCGGGCGGCTATGCGCGTCGCTTCGAGGACACCGTGGAGATCCACTGCGAGACAGTGCGCGCCGCCCAGCGCCAGATGCAGGGTACCGGTTCCTAGACGCGGTGGCATGGCCTCGGCGTCTCAGTTTTGGAATTGCGGGAAACCGGTT
>CANPVY010000387.1 GCA_947581845.1 uncultured bacterium
GAAGCACCCGCCGCGGCATCTGGCGGAGAAGGGAAGCGTGGCTGCCACGGTCGGCTTGGCGGCTCTCGGCGTGATCGCGGTGGCCTCGGTGGCCGTGCTGGATCGAGCTAGCGAGGCCGTGGAGCTTCCGCCGGTGGTGGTCGAGCTGTCCGCTGGCGAGGAGGTGCCGTCGCTCTGGGGACCGGCGCCCAAGTTCACGCCCGCAGCCAGCTTGTTACGTGTGCCCGACTTCCCGCGTGACCTGTTGCTCGCCAATCCATCTCAGAAAAGGATCTCCCTGTTTCGTGCCGGGCTGCGCGTCGCTGATGTAGCTGCGGATTCGGGTGCCGTGGCGGCGGAATAGCGCGCGCGTTTGCCGGCAGAGCTGTTGACAGTGTCTCATAGCCCGTCCAATAGTTGGGTATGGGGGAGCTGACGTACGACCAGCTCAACGAGAGGGTAGCGCGGGGGAAGCTGGGTGGTTGCTTCTTTCTCAAGAGTGAGGACCCCTTCCTTCGCGACGAAGCGATAGCACTCCTCGCTGAGGCCCACCTCGACGGCGGTTCAATGGATTTCGATCTCGACCAGGTCAGCGGTGATGATGTAGATGCGCCGGGGCTCGGCGCCCTGCTTCATACTCCGCCGTTGCTGTCGAAGTACCGGGTGATTGTCATCCGGGGGGCTCAGGCGTTGTCGGCCTCTGCCCGGGCCGTCGTCGAGGACGCGGTGCGCCAGTCGGTGCCCGGGATGGTTCTGATTGTGGCGGCCGAGGTGCCTCGGGGCTCGAAGGCGAAATTCTACGATGTTCTGCGCAGGCACTGCACGACGGTGTCACTGCATTCACCCCGGCCGTCGGAGCTACCGGGTTGGCTCGCGAAGCGGGCGCGGGCTCTGCACGGGGTGGAGCTAGAGATGGAGGCCGCGCAGCTGCTGGCGGCCGGTATCGGACCGCGCCTGGGGATTCTGGCCCAGGAGCTCGAGAAGCTCGTCACCTTCGTCGGCCCTGGGGCCAGGATCGGACTGGAGGCGGTGCGTGCGGCTGTGGGTGCGCTCCCCCAGGTGGACCGCTGGGCTTGGATCGACAGGGTGGCGGAGCGGCGAATCGCGGAGGCACTGACGGAGCTGCCGGCGTTGCTGGATGCGGGCGAGAGCGCTGTAGGCCTGATCGGTAGCCTGTCGGAGGCGCTGATCCGGGTGGGGCTGGCGCGTGAGGGCGAGAGCGTGCTGGTTGGGGTCCTGAAACGAGACGGCAGCTACCGCAATCTGAGCTGGAAGGTGCGCACGTACCTGCGGCAGGCCCGGTGTTGGCGGGAAGAGGAGATTGCCGACGCCCTGGAGGAGCTATTGCGGGCCGACCGATTGATCAAGTCGGGTGGACTCTCGGAGCGTGCGGCGCTCGAGGAAGCGCTGTTGCGAATCAGTTGCCGCACAGGTCACGGCGATGGCGGGACGGGTACCGGTGTTGGAGGTCGGCGTGAGAAACGGGTCGGATCGAAGAAGGCCTCCTAGCAGGTTGCGGCTGGGGCGTTGGGGTCTGTTAATCGCGCTCGCCCTGGCGGTGCGAGAGGCGGCGGCTCAGGAGGCGAGTCTGCTTGATCAGGCGGAGCGACACGCCGGTGCCGGCGAAACGCGGGAGGCGCGGCAGGCGCTGGCTCGCTGGGAGAGCGAGTACGGCGAGTCGGCGCCGCTGGCTCTGCGCGCTCGTGCCTGGTTCCTGGCGGGTCGGTTGTCCGAGGAAGGCGCGGAGGCGGAGCTTCACTACCTGCGGGTGATCATCGAGGGCTCGTCCACGGAGTACGCGGATGACGCGCTGTTGCGTCTTGCGCAATACAAGCATGCGAGGGCTGAGTACGCGAGAGTGGTAGAGTATCTTGGGCGACTGCGGCGCGATTACCCGACCAGTGAGCATGGGCCGGTGGCCCTGCTCTGGATAGCCCGGGCAGCGGCGGAGCTGGGTGATGCGGAACGCGCCTGTGCCGCGGCGGAGCAAGGCTTGGCGGAGCTGTCGCCGGCCGATACGCTGCTGGAAGCGGCTCTGCGCGAGGCGCAGGCCGGCTGCCGGGCTCGTGTGCGGACCTACACGGTGCAGGTAGCAGCGTTCCAGGACGAAGTGGCCGCTCAGGAGCTCGCTGGCACGCTGCTCAGGCAGGGTTTCGACGCCTGGGTGCTCAACGCGACGGAACACGATCCGCTCTACCGGGTCCGGGTGGGGCGAGGGCTCATCGAGGGTGAAGCTGAGGCTCTCATGGAGCGTCTGATCGTGGCTGGGTACTCGCCGTTCCTCGTGTCGCAGGCTAGCCGTTTGGGTGGCAGTCGCTAGTCGTGCATCGGTGGTGATGCGTATTCTAAGTTTGAGGGTCTCGAGGTGATCGGTCGACCTTTGGGGGTTGGCGCTGTTGTCTAGAGCCGCGAACACGCCACTCATGCGCCAGTACCTGGAACTGAAGGGTCGTCATCGCGACGCGATCCTGTTCTTTCAGGTTGGCGACTTCTACGAGATGTTCTATGAGGACGCCGAGGAGGCGTCCCGGCTGCTGAACCTGACCCTCACATCACGAAACAACGGGGAGGCGGCGAGTGTGCCGTTGGCCGGGGTGCCGGTCAAGGCGGCTCAGGAGTACGTGCAGCGGCTGATCCGTATGGGTCGCCGGGTAGCCATCTGTCAGCAGGTCGAGGATCCCTCGCAGGCCCGAGGAGTGGTTCGCCGCGAGGTCGTGGAGACGGTGACACCGGGTGCGCTGCTCTCGGAGGATCTGCTGTCGGCGGAGCGCAACAATTTCCTGGCGGCGGTGGCCGGGCCCCCGGGGGCAGGGGAGGCGGGTCTGGCCTGGGCCGATATCTCCACCGGTGAGTTTCACTGCGCGACCGTACCGCAGAGCGAACTGGAGTCGGAGCTCGAGCGGATCGATGCGCGCGAGCTGCTGCTGCCGCGGTCGTGGGAATCGGCTCCCCGGCGTGGCGGGGCACTGGTGCCGGGTGAGCGGCCGCGGGCCTATCGGGAAGACTGGTGCTTCGACGCTGAGATCGCTGCCGAGCAGATCTGTCGCCACTTCCGGATCACCAGCCTGGCGAGTCTGGGCTTGACGGAAGCAGGAGACGAACTCGCCGTTCGGGCTGCAGGAGCGCTGCTCGCCTACCTGCTGGAGGTGCAGCCGGTGGCTGGGAGTCATCTGCGTCCGCCGCGTGCCGAGCGCGGCGCCTCGGTGCTCTACCTGGATGAGATGACGCGTCGGAACCTCGAGGTAGTGAGGCCGCTGCGGCCGGACCTGGGTGGGCATGCCCTGATCGATGTGCTCGATGAAACATTGACCCCGATGGGTGCCCGGCTGTTGCGCGCCTGGCTGTTGCGCCCGCTGGCCGATTCCGAGGCGATCCGCGAGCGGCTCGACGCCGTAGAGGAGCTGTTCGGCGATCGCGCGCGGCGCAAGCGGGTGCGGGCGAGCCTGCGGGCAGTCCGTGACCTGGAGCGGCTGGCGGGCAAGGCGGGAGCTGGGCGCTCAGCTCCGCGGGATCTACTGGCGCTGGCCAGGTCGCTGCGCGGCACCCCGGCCGTCGGGGAGGCGCTGGATGAGCCGCGCAGTCGTGAGTTGCAGGCGGTCCTCGAGGGTTTCGATCCGGTCGAGGATATGGCCGAGCTCATCG
>CANPVY010000388.1 GCA_947581845.1 uncultured bacterium
CCGGGGTTGCTGCTGTGTACATGTTCATGTGGAGGGCACGCGAGCGGGCTCGCGTTCGTGGCGAGAGCCCCGTGCCCCGGGCTAAGTAGCGAGGGCTCCGTCATAGGTAATAGCCAGAAGGAGGAGCGATGGTGAAACGGCACGTGCGGTTGGCGACCACCGCAGGGATAGGCGTGTTCGGACTGGCGCTGGCGCTGGCGAGCTGCGCTCCAGGCGTCAAGCCGGAGGAGCTGGACGCCCAGCTCGCACAGGTCCGTGAGGAGTTCCGCGCGGGAGATGATCAGCTTGCGGGCCGCATCGATGAGATGGAGAGCCGCGTGAGCAGCCTCGAGTCCGAGATGCAGTCGCTGCGGAACGACTTCAACGTCTCCATGGAGCGGATGGAGGGGGCAGTCAAGTTCAACGTCCCCGTCCACTTCGACTTCGACAAGGCCGACGTCCGCGAGTTGGATAAGCCGGTGCTCGACCGTTTCGCCGAGATCGTGAAGCAGTACTACGGCGACGCACTGGTCACGGTGGAGGGCTTCGCGGATCCGGCGGGCAGCCAGGCGTACAACGTGCGGTTGGGCAAACGGCGCGCCGACGCCGTCAAGGGCTACCTCACCACGGTGGGTGGCTTGCCCGCCGACCAGGTGAAGACGGTGAGCTACGGAGAGTCTGCTGACCGTCAGGTTGTCCCTGGTGCTCGTGGCCCGGGCGTCACAGGCATCGAGAACCGCCGTGTCGCGCTGGTCATCGACTTCGGCGGCGCGGTCCGTGGCGCGGGCATGTAGGAAGGCCCCCCAGTCCTGAACGAACGGCGCCCTGCGGCCTTTGGGCCGGGGGCGCTGTTTGTCATCGCGGCATAGTCGATCTCAGGTCAACATGACAGATGTGGCGAACCTCCTGCGGGGTTTGCCTTGTTCTAGCGGCTGGCAGGCTGAGTACGCGACTCGCTACATTTACCTGCTGCCGACCACTGAACGAGGCCAGGAGATGGCGAGAATCGATGTCATGATGCCCCAGATGGGCGAGTCAATCGCCGAGGGGACGATCACGAAATGGCTCAAGCAAGTCGGCGACGAGATCAAGCGGGATGAACCGATTCTGGAGATCTCTACCGACAAGGTGGACGCCGACATCCCCTCTCCTGCCGCGGGGATCCTGGTGGAGATCATCGCGCAAGAAACCGAGACGGTCGAGGTTGGCAGCGTGATCGCGCGGATCGAGACCGAGGTCGTCGCTGATACTGTGGCGGGTGAGCCAGTCGCTCAGCCGGAGCGGGCGCCCCAGGCGGATACCGAGCCGGAAGTCGAACCTGCCGGGCGCGTGCTCGCGGAGGCAACGCCGGCCGCGCCGCCGGAGGGACACGGCGGCTTGGGCCTGGAGACACGTGAGGCGCGACTGCGTGCTCGCTCCACCCCACTGGTGCGACGGATTGCCGCTGAGCACGGCGTCGACATCTCGAGTGTCAGCGGCAGCGGAATCAGCGGCCGCGTGACCAAGAGAGACATCCTGAGCTTCATCGAGCGGCAGCGGCAAACACCTGTTCCGACACCCGCACTCGCCGCCGCGCCCGGCCTCCTCCACGTTCCCATCCATGGCGAGACGCTCCAGATCAAGGTCCCGAAGGTCATCATCAAGGAGACGGACCGGGTCGAGGAGATGAGCGTGATGCGTCAGCGGATCATGGAGCACATGCTCTTGAGCCGTCGGATCAGTGCACACGTGAGTTCCGTCTTCGAAATCGATTTCGAGCGGGTCAGGCAGGTACGCGAGCAGCTGACGCCGCGCTTCGAGCGCGAAGGCGTCAAGCTCACTTATCTCCCGTTCATCGTGAAGGCTGTGGTCGAGGGGCTGAAGGCGTATCCGGTGCTTAACGCATCGGTCGTTGGTCGCAAGATCGTCTATCACGGCGTCTACAACATCGGTATCGCCGTTGCCATGGACGAAGGTGCCGGGCTGATCGTACCGGTGCTGAAGGGCGCCGACGAGCTGAGCTTGCTCGGCCTCGCCCGACGCACTGCCGAGCTGGCCGAGCGTGCCCGGTCGCGCGAGCTCGATCCCGAGGACGTTCAGGGTGGTACGTTCACGATCACCAATCCGGGCGTGTTCGGCTCGCTGTTTGGGACGCCGATCATCAATCAGCCGCAAGTGGCGATTCTTGGCGTGGGTGCCATCGAGAAGCGACCGGTCGTAATAGACGACATGATCGCGATACGGTACCGCGCCTACTTCGGGCTCTCGTTCGATCACCGGGTCGTCGACGGCGCGATGGCCGACTTGTTCATGGCCGAAGTGAAAGAGACACTGGAAAGCTTCCCAGAGGAAGCTTGACGAGTACGGGCCGCTGGCCTGGCCGGCTTGAGGGCATCAGCGAGTGTAAGGATGCCACTATTACGACTCCGCGATCTGCGAACGGGCTCCCTGAGCGAGTTCGAGTCCACGGAAGTCAGAATCGGTCGTGATCCTGAGCTGGAGCTCAGCGTCAGCGGCGAAGCGAGTCACGTGGTCTCGGGCAGCCATGCCCGGTTCTTCTATCGGGTCGGGCGATGGTGGATCGAGGACACCGGTAGCCGGAACGGGACCTACGTGGGCGAGCGAAGGCTGGTGCCCCGTGAGAATGAGGTGATCGCGCCCGGGACGGTCATCCGATTCGGCAAGACGGGTCCCCGGTTCAGGGTCGAGACTGCCGCCAGTCGCGCTCTCGATGTGACCCACGCAGAAGAGGTAGCCCGGGAAGTTCCTGGAGAGGCGCCGCCCCTGCCCGGTCTGGGGCGCGACGCCCCGCACGCTGCCCCCGGGTCCCCCGTTGTCGTCAAGCTCGTCTTAGAGGAAGCCCGCAGTGGCCAGCGGTTTGAAGCCGCGGGCGCCCGCATTCGCATCGGGCGCGGGGTCGACTGTGAGGTGAGGCCCCTCGGGATGGACGATGAGCTGATATCCCGAATCCACGCCGAAATTCTCTTAAAGGATGAGGGGAGCGTCGTCGTTCGTGACGCGCGCAGCGTGAACGGTACGTTC
>CANPVY010000389.1 GCA_947581845.1 uncultured bacterium
GTACTGGCCCTCGAAGTAGTAAGCGTTGGCGATGCGGCGCAGCGGCTCGACCGGTACCTTTCCCTGAACGCGCATCATCTTCGCCGCGACATCGTAGACTTCGCGTGCCCCCTCAAAGTCAGCCAGGGTCGTCAGGCGGTCGCCGACCACCAGCTGAGATTCGACCATCGCCGTGATCGTGGCCGACCCGGCCAGCGACCCGTCCGCCGTCACAGAGAAGGGCGCAGTTGCCGTAAGGAGGCCCGCGACCAGCATGAGCCCCGTGGCCAAAGCAGATATCTTCATATTCTCGCTCGACTTTCGTCGCTTGGGTCACGGTCCCTCCAACTGGCCCTACGAGCGGGGGCGGATGACGGTTTCAAGCTCCCCGGTCGACTCCCTCAACAGATTGGATGCCGCGAGTGGCGATTTGGTTGCGTCCTGACTGCCAGTCCCTCCTAGGCGGCCGGTCGCAGGTCCCCAGCGCCGTGTGGGTTGCCGGAGCTCGGCGGGCGTGTGCAACATGTAGCTCGAGCTGAGCAGCAGCGAGCCACGCCTGGGTCACCATGGGGTTGCCGATCATGCGCTGGAGAACCGTTCTCGAACAGCGATCTGTCCGCCTGCCAGTGTGTTGCTTGCTGCTGGCTGGCGCCCTCGGCTGTGCGGCTGACCCGGTCGCTGAACTGAGGTCACGCCTTCAGTCTCGGATCGCGGAGAGCAGCGCGGAGGTCGTCGGCGTCTACTTCCGGAATCTCGCCAACGACGACTCGCTTCTGCTCGACGTCGATAGCCGTATGCACGCGGCGAGCATGATGAAGGTTCCCGTGATGATCCAGCTGTTTCGCGATGCGGAGGCCGGACGGCTGAGCCTCGACGACAGCCTGACGATCACCAAGACCTTCACCTCGATCGTGGACGGCACGCCGTACGAGCTCGGCGCGCCGGATGACAGCGATACGACGCTCTACGTTCGCGTCGGTGAGAAGGAGACGGTTCGCCAGCTCACGGAGCTGATGATCACGGTCTCCAGCAACCTGGCCACCAACATGCTGATCGAGTTGGCCGGTGCTGAGCGCGTCCAAGCGACGATGCGGCAGCTCGGCGCCGACTCGATCGCCGTGCTACGCGGTGTGGAGGACATCAAGGCGTATCGGACGGGTCTGAACAACACGACGACGGCCCGGGACATGGGGCTGATCTTCAGCGCGATCGCCGAGCAGCGCGCGGCGAGCCCCGAGTCGTGCCGGGAGATGATCGCGATCCTCTCACGTCAGCAGTTCAACGAGGGCATTCCCGCCGGTCTTCCCATCGCTACCCAGGTCGCGCACAAGACCGGTTCGATAACGCGGATCCGGCACGACGGCGGCATCGTGTACCCCGAAAGCGGGAGCGCGTACGTGCTCGTGGTACTGACGAATGGGATCACGGACTCCGCCAGGGCCGATGAGCTGATCAAGGACGTCTCGAGGATCGTCTTCGCAGCGGTGACGCAGACGCCCGGTTGAGCTTTGGCCCAACCGGGGCGAACTCTGTCTTCAAAACAGTCTGAATCAGCGACCGGGAGTCCCGAAGGGGATGATGAAGCCCGCTGACAGGTAGAGCGTCCGCGTCTTGACGGACTCCACCGTGTCGGAGGTCTCGCTGATGTTTGTGAAGCCCAGGTTGTAGAACGCGTCGAGCAGTATCGAGCCAAACCCGAAAGGCACAGTGACCCCGCCACCGAAGAGGATGCCGGAATCTGATCCTTTTGGCCTCGGCCCTTCCTCCGTGTCCTCGCAGTCGATCTCCCCTTCATTGAGCGTGGTCACTTTGCAGCCCGACTCGAGAGCGACTACCGGGCCCACGTAGAGATGGGGTGAGAACCTGGTCGGTATCTTGATGACCGCCAGCAGCGGCATCTCGATGTAATTGACCTTCAGGCTGACGTCACCGTTCCCCTCGGCGAAGCCCTTCCGAGAGTACCACACCTCGGTCTGCATGCCGAAGAACCTGGAGATGTCTACACTCAGCAGGATGCCGAAGTGGTACGCGGTCAGTGTGCCGACGGAGCTGGTGAAAAGGTCACTATCGAAATCGGAGCTGGCGAGATTCACACCGCCGCGGGCGCCGAGCTGAAGCTCCTGTGCGTGGGCTGACTGGGCGGTCAGGGCGATCACAACCGCGAGGGTAGATAGCGTGATTCGTCTCATCTGATAGCGCTGCTCCCGTGCGTTATGGCAGTTCAGCTACGCGTTGTTTGTTAATCACTACGAGCTGGCCTGGCAAGAGTTTCGCAATACGGCTCGGCTGCAGCCCGGCCGCGAACGGCCCCGTGCTTCAGACCTGCCACTGGCCGGCCAGCTGGCGGAGGTTCTCCGCGGCCTCGACGAGCTGGGCGACTGAGGCGCTGATCTGTTCGGTCGTGGCGGACTGCTCCTCGACGGCCGCGCTCACGTCCTGACTGCGAGCGGCGTGCTCGCTGGCCGTTGCTGTGACGGCCTCCACGTGGCCGGCCACCTGCTCGAGCAGCAGCCGACTTCTGCCGACGGTAACCAGCGATCGATCCGTCGCCTGCGAGACCCGGGACAGACCAGAAGCGATGGCGTTCAGCGCGGTATCCGCCCCGCGCGCCACTTCCTCCACCTGCGCCACCTGGCCCTCGCCTTCGTGCATCTTCACGACGGCATGCTCGACCCATTCGCGTAGCCGGTTGACGACCTCTTCGACCTCCTGGGCGGCGCCGTCCGCCTCGGCCGCGAGCTTCCCCACCTCGTCCGCTACGACGGCGAATCCACGTCCCTCGTGCCCGGCATGCGCCGCTTCAATGGCGGCGTTGAGCGACAGGAGGTGGGTCTGTTCCGCTATGGAGCCGATACGTCGGACGAAGCCGGTGATCTGTTCGGTGGCAGCTTGCAGTCCCTCGGTCTCTTCGCCCGACGTGTGGACGACCTCACGGAGTGCCAGCAACAGGTCGAGGGCACGGCGCACCGCTGCCTGACTTTCATCGGCCTCCTGTCGGATGGAGCGGCTGAGCTCACGGTTGTCATTGGCCTCCGACTCCATCTCGGAAGCCCCCTCCCGGAGCTCGACAACCGCGGCGGCCGTCTCGCTCAACGCCTTCGCCTGCCTGTCGGCACCCCCCGAGATCTCCGTCATGGCTAGCGCGACTTCGTGGGTCGAACCGGCGACCTGCTCGGATATGGAGGAGAAATCGGCGGCTGAGGAGGACAACTGCGCGGCCGTGCTGATCACGCGTGCCGCGATCTCGCGCAGCGTGCCGGCCATCATGTTGAACGCGGCACCGAGCCTCGCGAACTCCCGCGGCATGCCCTCTACGCCCACCTGGGTCCGCAGCTGGCCGGCCTTCAACCGGTCGGCCGCAGCCACCAGCAGAGTCAGTGGACGATCGATGGAGCGAAGCGTCACGTACGCCAGTGCGGCGCCCAGGGAAAACGCCAGCACGAGG
>CANPVY010000390.1 GCA_947581845.1 uncultured bacterium
GCCTGGTGTGTTCTCGATGTACTGGAACCCCGGTGCGATGGCGAGTGTCGAGGGCTTCGGCGTCGGCTTCAGCTATGCGGCGCTCTATGCTGACCTCGGTATCGACTATTTCTACGGGGCGGCGATGCTCCCGTTTATCGGCGGCGTGCTCGGTGTGAGCTGGGCAGGCCTGTCGAGCGGCGACATCGAGCGCACGACGGAGGCCTATCCCGACGGGAATGATCCGATCTTCGGCCCGACCTTCGATTGGAGGAGTTCGTTTGTCGGCGCGTACTACGCGCGGGCGATCACGGACCGGCTTAACATCGGGGGTGGCATCAAGTTCATCACCGAAGGGATCACCGAGGCGAGCGCCAAGTATGTGGCGTTCGACGCGGGAGTGACCTTCCGGACGGGCCTGTACGGGATCGAGCTTGGTGCGACCGCCCAGAACATCGGAAGCGAGGGGGAGTTCAGAGGGTCGGCGGTGAAACGCATTTTGGACTCCGGCGATCAGATATTTGCACCCCTCAATCGGGACCTGGAGATCGATCTCGACACGCGCAGCCACGAGCTTCCGACGCTCTTCCGGTTCACGGTGAACCTGGACGTCATCGGCACGCCCGAGTCCCTGCTACAGGGGCCGGGCGAGATGCACTCGCTGGACGTCTCGGTGGATCTGTTGGACGCTGTGGATACCGAGTTGCAGACCGCGATCGGGTTGGAGTACAGCTTCCGCCAGATCGGCTTCCTGCGCGTTGGCAAGCGCTTCTACAACGAGGCTCAGCGCACGGGGGACATCCGAGCGGATGTCGGCGGTGCCGTGGAGTACTATCGGACGGACGACTTCCGCGATTTCTGGCACGGCGTGTCGTTCGGAGGCGGCGTCCGGATTCCTGCGATGGGGCGCAACCTAGCGTTTGACTACGCCTACGTGGATATGGGCGAGCTGGAGAACATCCAGGTCTTCAGCTTCGAGTACGGCTTGTAGGCCACGTTTGCACGCTCAAGGCCCCGCCCGGCCGCACCTGGGGTTTCGGGCGGGGCCCGCAAACCGGAGACGCAGACGGGAGAACGACATCATGAATCGTAGGACGTCGCTACCATTGCTGGCCGGACTCGCTGCGCTCGTCTGGGCAGTGACACCGGGTCAGGCGCAGGTGGTGGAGCGAGGCAATTTCGACGTGGTGATCGGGGGGGGCGGTATCATGCACCCGAACCACAGCGCGCTCGTGAGCTACTCGCCTGTGCTGAATCTGCAGACCCAGCTGTATGTGACCGAGAATGTCGGGGTGGGCGTGTCGCTCGACTACATGCGAACCGAGACGGATGACGACATCTTTCCGTACGCTCAGTTCGATTTCGGAGCCGCCGACTCCACGATACTGGTCGCATTGAAGCAGCCGGTCTCGATCTTCAACTACATGGCGTTCGGCTCGTTCGGCTTCGACATGGGCGAGCGGCTCTTCCCGTACCTGATGGGCGGGATCGGTGGCTATACCATTTATCTGGACCCGCAGCAGAACGCGGGGCCTGTGCGGGAGTCGGACATCGCGTTCGCCCTGGGCGGTGCCGTGAAGTTCGCGATCGCGGGCTCCAGCAGTATCGAGGTGGGGCTGCGCGACATCGTCTGGACGGGCTTCAACCGGGATCTGCTGGACCCGACGCCGGATCGCACCTGTCGCGAGTCGGGCGTGCGACAGTTCAGGGGCCAGGTGTGCCCGAACGAGCGATTCCCGTTCTTGGACCCGGAGCTCTCCGATAGCAACTGGTCGGAGGCCAAGGAGACGGTTCACAACATCGTGTTGACGGTGGGGTTCTCGTTCGTCCCGAGGCTGTAGGTGAGCGAGACCGCCGGCTTAACACGGTTGTACCTGAGATTTCGATGAGTTAGGCATGTAGCCTAGGGACTGTGACCTATCGGAGAGTTTCCATGGGAGCAAGAACAGTTAGACATCTAGCGCGGCTCGGGATAGCGGGAGCGATGGTGATTGTGCTGACCGGCTGTCCAGAAGACGCCGCGGACATCGTGGCGTACAAGACGACGATCTTGAACTTCGACGTGGCCCCGACGGGCGCCGTTTCCTTCACCGAAGGCGAACTGGCCGTCGATGCCTATCTAATTCTGGCGTTCGATACGACGGCAGCGGATGCCTTCAACCGGAGCGTGGCCGGGACTCGAAACGGCTATTCCGCTACTGCAACGGCGTACGGTGGCGGCTGGAACTTCACCGGCTTCGAGCGCACATCCGCGAACGACTCCCGCCTGCCGGCTTTGACGGAGGACGATGTAGTCGTTGTGCCGAGCGCCGCCGTGCCGCCGTCCGGTGTGGTGTTTGCCGATCCGAACACCGTGTGCGGCTCGGACTGCCCGTACCACAATCTGTGGGTGGACGGCCGGATTGAGAATCTGGCGCCCAGCAGCACATACATCGTGGCGCTGTTCCGTTACGGGCTGAACGTGAACGGGCAGCTTGATGCCGCGCTGGCGGCGATGGACTCGGCGCTCGATGCACCCGATGAGCTGGTGCCGGTCGGTGGCACGCCCTCCGGCGATCCCACGCTGGAGATCGTCAGCTACCCGACGTTCACAGCGCCGATTGCGTCCGACGCCAATCCGCTGGTGCTCGGCTACTTCACGACCAACGCAAGCGGTGTCGGCGGATGGGATGTCGTCGTCGATGGGACTGATGTCCTCTACAGCGACATCTCCGCCAGTCCTGCCGACGCATCGTTCGACTCGGCGCTGGTGGCCCGGAACGATGACACGCAGACGACGTTCCCGCGGTACAACTACCTCGTGGTGCTGGAAGGGCCGGCGACCGACGCCGCCGACGCGGCGGACAACCCGCAGGCGTTCCGGTTCCAGATCGGGCAGGACTTCGACGCGACGACGGGTAATCCGATAAACAACGGCTATGCGCCCTTCGCGACACCGTTTGCCACGAAGGACTTGGTTTCACTGCCGACCTTCTCAGGTCGTGCGAGCGCCGTCAGCGCTGAGTTCCTGAACATGGAGCCGCTCGCTGGGAGCGCTCGCTGGCAGGGGTGGCTCGTCAACCGGGAGGTTGGTGCGTCGAGTGCGATCCCGGCAACCGGGACGTACGAGCGCGTAGCGATCGTGCGGGAGTATGACCCAGTTACGGGTGAGATCCTCAGCGAGGCAGACTCGGTGCTGGAGTCCACGCCGCAGACCGCCGTGTTTGTCGGTGAGTTGAGCGCACAGGTTGAGGGGAACGAGCAGGAGGTGAAGCATCGGTTGGTGGTCACTGACGTGAGCCTCGGCGGGGCCGACAGTGTGGGCTTCTTCACAGACGTGGTGGTGTCGCTGGAGCCCGGCGGTGCGGCGACGACGCCGTCGGATGCCACGTTGGCTTGGTTCCAGTACACCGACCAGAACGGCACGCCGACCGATTTCTCGGACGACGTCGTATTCGAGGGCGATGTGTCCTTCGGCACATTCGATGCTACGGATCCGGCCTCGTCCCGGTTGGTTACGGTGACGGATTTCATGCAATCGAGAGGCCTGGGCGGTGTACGGGAGAACGAGGTGACCATCGAGATCACCAACCTCCCGCTGCCACCGATCGGGTACTACTATGAGGGCTGGCTCGTCGGGCCGAATGGCAACGCTGTCTCGCTCGGTCCGATCAAGGGGTTAGCGCCGGACACGGTCAGTCTGTTCGACGCCGACATCAACCAGGATCTGCCCAGTGTCACGGCCACCGGGATCCGGTTCGCCAGCGTGTCTGCGATCCTGGATTCCGAGGCGATCGTGAGCCAGCTCGGTGAGGATTTCACCGTTAACTTGACGACTTTCTATCTCACGTTGGAGCCCAAGGTCGGCGCGGCCGCGAAGAACATCGCCGACTTGGAGGTCGGCTCGCTGCCGATAGAGACGATCATTGGCCGCATGCGGAATCCGTGAGGTAGCGTAGCGGTGTCGCGCTCACGATAGATGCCGACTCTCGCTGTGTCAGGCGGCCCCGGGAGACCGGGGCCGCCTTCTTTTCGGGCTCAGGGTCGGCGGGGCGCGGTGACGTGGCGCAGCTGCCTTGATGGCAGCTTGCCGTATAGATGCGAGGCCCTAGGTTGGGAGCGAGTCAGCGGATACGGTGTTTGGCAGAGGCTGAGGGGAGCGCGGTGGCGAAATTCAGGCCGGTTCGTGAGCAGCTGGAGCTGATTCGAGAGCAGACGGTCGACGTCATCACCG
>CANPVY010000391.1 GCA_947581845.1 uncultured bacterium
GAGGAGACCATCCGCTTCACCTACCACGGCCCGTCCGGCACCGCCTTCGCCCTGCACCTGCGCGTACCGGAATGGGCGGACGGTGCCTCGTTACGCGTGAACGGCGAGCCGCTGCCCCAGCCGGCCCCTGGCAACGTTGTGAGAGTCGATCACGCCTGGAACGACGGCGATCGAGTCGATCTCCACCTGCCGATGACCGTCCGCATCTCGCGCTGGCACGAGCGCTCAGCGGCCGTGGAACGCGGCCCGCTGGTCTTCGCGCTCAAGCGGAACGAGATCTGGACGCAGGTGACGGGGACAGAGCCATACGTCGACTACGAGATCCGCACAGATGAGCGCTGGAACTACGGTCTGCTGAACGAGGACCTGGAGAACCCACAGGAGGTCTACGGGATCCAGCGCCGAGAGCCCGCTGGCCAGCCCTGGTCGGTAGAGGGCGCGCCGCTGGAGATCGTGGCACAGGCGCGCCGCATCCCGGAATGGCAGCGCTACGGCGGGATCACCGGCCCGCTGCCCTGGAGCCCCATCCCGTCGAGCGAACCGGATGAGCAGGTGACCCTGATCCCGTACGGCTGCACGAAGATCCGGATCTCCGAGTTCCCGGTGGCCGTCTGACCGCCTGCCGCGTCCTACGACGGTGCAACCACGCGATAACTGACGCCCGAGACTCCGAAGGCCTCCTCCTCCGGTGTCACGCGGAACGGTGCCAGCTCGCCCTGCGCCGGCGCGTTCATGGACAAGCGGCCGCGGCCAACGACGTTCCCGTCATCGTCGTAGAAGCTGAACTCGATCTCGATGAGCGTTCCGGGCTCGAGCTCGAGGTTCTCGAGCTGGCCGAACGCCGCCCCGCCCTGCAGGTTCAGCTGCACTAGCTGGAAGGGCAGCGCTTCACGGCGCTCCAGCACCTCGAGGGCCCGCTCCGGATCGTCCGTCTCGCGGCAAGCGTGTGCCAGCAACAGAAGGTTCTCGAGGTTGTAGGGGTAACGCTCGACCAGCTGCCCAGCGACCGCCACCAGCGTGTCGAACCGCTCGCTCGCGTACAGAGCATGCGCCAGCAGCGCCAGCGACTCCGGCCGATAGGACTCCAGCTCGAGAGCCTTCCCGAAGGCGATGACCGCTTCCGCCAGCCTGTCGAGCTGATAGAGCCCGATCCCCATCTGATGGTACTCGTCCGCCTCGAAGCCGGCCTCCTGCATGGCGAGCAGCTCGCTGTAATGGCTCGACACCCTGGCGCCGAGCGAGTCGATCTCGGCGAGCAGGGCCGTCTGCTCCGCCGAATCCTCGACCGCCCGCACGGCGTTCTGAAGCTCAGCGAACCGCATGGCCAGGAAGCTCGCGAGCCGCGAGCGCGCCTCGGCGCTACCCGGGTGGTCCTCCAGGTACCGCTCGTAAACCTCCGCCGCATCCAATAACCGCCCCTCAAAAGCCAGAACCTGCGCCAGGTTCGCGGTCGCGCTCCAGATGAAATCCTCGCGCTCCTCGTCGCTCAGGGTCTCGGACCTGCCGGCGGCGGCGATGGACTCCCGGAATGCCCAGATGGCGTCCTCCAAATAGGTCCGCTGCAACGAATCGCCCTCGACAACCTGCGCTTGCCCCACTTTGTACACGGCGACCTGAAAGACCGGGTAGGGCTCCTCATCGTAGATGGCGTACGCGTTCCGGTATGCGTGCATCGCCGCGGCCGAGTCACCACTCGACACCAGCTCCTGCGCCTGGGTGAAAGCATTGCTCCAGGCCACCAGTCGCAGCCCCTCGATCCTCTGTGCGTACGGCTGCCAGAGGCACTCGGCCCGGTCCCAGACGCTGTCCGCACCGACGTAGTCGTCGAGCTCCAGATAGGCCTGACCCGCCATGAAATAGTAGAGCGGATTCTCGGGCTCCTCCGCGATGCCCTGCTTCAGGAGACCCAGGGCAAAGTTGAAGTAGCCGCGCCGGTCTGCAGGGGTGTCCTGCTCTCGCGCCTGCTCCATGTAATCGTTGGCCGAGCTGCTGTAAGACCCCTCCTTGGGTTCCCGCTGGGGACACGCCGCCTCCTGGGCCGCGGCCGCGCTCGGAAGCAGAACGAGACCCACGAGCGCCACCCACACCGGATACCGCCCCAGTCGGAATCGCGTCTTCATCCTTCCTCCCAGTCTGCATTGCCACGCACGCTCGCACACGAAAACCGCTACGGCGTGCGCCCGTTTGGCCCCGGTGCCAACAACACTTCTAACCTGTGGCACCTTCGATAGCAAGCAACACTGCGCACGCCTCGCCAGGCCAGGTAGCCACCTACAGCAGGTCTCACCCACTCGCTCGTGGCGACTACTCCTCTCGCTCGCCTTGCTCGAGATAGCCGCGCACTTCTTCCACGTTGATCGCGCGACCGCGCTCCGGTCCCTCGCTCAGCAGCCAGAAGAGCAGCCGATCACGGTCGGCGCGCGGTAGTCGCCGCAGCCAGTCGTCCTCGGCTGCTGGCGGCCACTGCACCCAGACGGCGAGTACCCAGGCGAGGATCGCTGTGAAGGCGAACAGCTGCGTGATCGGCCGACTCGGCACGTAGACCGCGACCAACCCCTTCAGTCCCTCGCCCAGCGCCTGCAGATCGATGAGCGGCGTCGCCGGCAGCCGGGTGCGCGCCCAGACGAACGGCAGCAGGGAGTACTTGAGCGCCGCGAGCGCGAGCGCCACCAAACCCAGGCTCAGCACGATGCGCGTACGGTGGGCGCTGAAGCTCGCGTTCCAGGCGAAGTACAACAGGACGCCCAGCACGACCCACTCCAGCACGCCGGGCGGCGGTAAGAGAAGCCCCACCAGCTGCGCCGTCGCGCCGGCCGCATAGACCAGCACCAGCGCGCCCCAGAAGTCTCGTGGCCAGGACAGCGCCTGCGTGTTCAGCAACACGTACAGGATCAGGATCGCCGCCAGGCCGTCCACCAGCCCGAAGGTGTGGTACTCCACGCCGCTCGCGCCCAGCCAGAGCCCGCCGAAGAAGAAGGCGACGCTGAACAGAGCCGCGACCCCAGCAGCGCTCGCCGGAGTCCAGACTCGAGAGCTGCGCGCGCTCACCGCGGGCAGCTCCCCGACAACGGGCGGTCGAGCACGTCCTCCAGCACCTGCACAAAGGCGTTGATCTCCGACCGACGCTGCGTCGGTG
>CANPVY010000392.1 GCA_947581845.1 uncultured bacterium
AGTTCGCGAGCCTCAGCCACAGCGAATTCGAGCACCTTCTTCGCCCGCGATGTGTAGGGCAGCTCACCCGCCTGTATCCCCGCCTTGCCCTTGCGGACCTGCTCCTCCGTCCGCTCCTGCACCTGATCCAGGTCGACATTCAGGTTCATCAGCACGGCGGCCGCAACGCCTTCGCCTTCCCGTATCAGGCCCAGCAGAATGTGCTCGGTCCCGACGTAGTCGTGCTGCAGGCGGTTGGCCTCCTCCCGCGCCAACGTCAGCACCTTGCGCACGCGATCGGTAAAATTGTAGTTCATCAGACCCTTATTAGACCCGCGATCAAGTCCACGCCACCTCGGCTACTCCGTCCTGGACGCCGTAGAGGATTCCGCCTCAGCAAGGGCCGTACGCACGAGTACGGCGCGCTGGATGTCCAGCTCGCTGGACGAGAGGGTACCGGCGCTGGCTTCCTCCAGATGGGCGTTCTGGGCATATATCATTATTCTGTTCACGACGTATACACTAGGCCCTGGCAGAAGTTTCAGTGAGAGCCCGAGTCGCACGCCCGACAACAGGTTCATCATCTCGTCGAAGGCGAGCGATCGGGCGTGGCGCAGCAGGCCATAGGCTCGCCATACCTTGTCTTCGATGACGTAGGGTGCGTCTCGCAGCAGCACCGCCCGCGCCTGACGCTCGTACTCGACCACCTGGCCCACAATCTTACCCAGGTGATCGATGAGGTCATCCTCGCTCTTGCCGAGGGTCGTCTGGTTGGAGACCTGGAACAGGTTGCCGATGACCTCTGAGCCCTCCCCGTAGAGTCCCCTGAAGGTCAACCCCACCTGTGTGATGCCCTGAAGCACCTTGTGGATTTCCTTGGTCAACACGAGCCCTGGCAGGTGTATCAGCACCGACGCCCGCAGCCCGGTGCCGCAGTTCGTGGGGCACGAGGTCAGGTGCCCGAATTCATGGTGGAAAGCGTAGGGCAATTCGCTGCCCAAGTCCTCGTCCAGTGAATCCACCAGGTGCCAGGTCTGCCGAGGACCGAAGCCGCTGGTCAGACTCTGCAGGCGCAGATGATCCTCCTCGTTGATCATCAGGCCTACCGGCTTCTGCATCGAGACTACCAGGGCCGACGAGGATGGGGTTTCGCGGTCGCCCCCCAGTAGCTCGCGGCTCACCAGATGCCGTTCGAGCATCATGCGCTGTTCCCGCGGGCTCAGCCGCTCGATCTCCACGATGACCGCGTCAGCCAGCTGAGCGCTGCGCTCAAGCACCTCGCGGATGGTGGCCAACACTGCCGCTCGGTCCGCCGGCTTGGCCCGCACTGAGAACGGATAGCCCTGCAGATTTCTGGCGAGGCGAACCCGGGTCGACAGAACGATGTCGCTGTCCGGCCCGCTGGCATCGAGCCAGTTGAGCCCGAAGTCGGGCATCGACCTCAGCTCGAATAGCCTCATCCTTCGATTCCCGCCTCGATCTCGCGGATCTGGTCTCGGATCACGGCCGCTCGTTCAAAATCCTCTGCCTCCACTGCCCTCTGCAGCTTACGTCGTAGCCCGGCCAGACGCGCGCTGCGCTCCGCCGCTTCGCTGGTCGGTGGCACGTACACTTTGCCCATGTGGTACGTCGAGCCGTGTATGCGTCGCAGGATGGCCCGCAACTGCGTCTCGAAGACCGAATAGCAATGTGGGCAACCGAGGCGGCCGGTACGTCGGAAATCGTCCACCGTCGTGTGGCAGTATGTACAGGGCCCGACAATCGTGGCTTCCTCGTCCGCCAGCGCCGCCTTGCCCATCTGGGCCAGGAAGTCGCTCAGCGGCAGGTTCTTCGTGACCGTGCCAGCATCGAGGCCCTTCTCCGCTGCACAGGCTGGACAGAGATGAACCGTCGTCATCTCGTTGTCCACGATCTGTGTCAGGTGAACCTCCGCCTCGTTCTTCCCGCAATGATCACACAGCATTACGGCACCGCCTCGTGCTCCGCCGTGGATAGAGAAACCGCATCCAATCGCCCATCGTGCAGCCAGAGTACCCGATCGGCCCGCCGGGCGAGCTCTCGGTTGTGCGTGACCAGCACAACAGCAAAGCTCCGCTCGCCGCGCAACCGGAAGAACAGGTCGTGCAACCCCTCGGCCGTCTGATTGTCCAGGTTGCCCGACGGCTCATCTGCCAAGAGCACCAGTGGCTCGTTCGCCAGCGCCCGAGCTACAGCGACCCGCTGACGTTCCCCACCGGAAAGCTGCGGCGGCTTGTGGCTGCTCCTGCGCTCCAATCCCACCGCTCGCAACAGCTCCTCGGCCCGCGGTCCGGCCTGCGTTCGCTCGAGGCCCCCGATGAGCAGCGGCATCATAATATTCTCCAGCGCGCTGAACTCTCGCAACAGGTGGTGGAATTGGAAGACGAAGCCAATCCGGCGGTTGCGGGCCTCAGCCAGCTGCCGATCGTCCAACTCGGAAAGGCGCCGCCCATCGAGGTAGATCTCGCCGCGGCTGGGCCGATCGAGGCCACCCAAAAGGTGAAGCAGCGTACTTTTTCCCGCCCCGCTCGCCCCGACTACGGCTACCACTTCCCCCACCTCCACCTGTAAGTCGACCCCTTTGAGGATCGGGAGTTCCGACCCGTCGCTGTCGATGAAGGACTTGAAGATCCCCTCGCCCACCAGCGCCGGCCCGCCGGCCCGGTCACTCATGCCGGATCGCCTCCACAGGCGGCAGCCGGGCTGCTTGTCGTGAGGGGTAGATCGTCGCTGTGAATGAGATGAGGACGCTCAGCACAACGATCAGAGCCAGGTCGAGGGGATCCAGAGTGATGGGGATCTCGCTGATCAGGTAGACGTCCCCCGGCAGTGAGATGAGGCCGAAGTAGTCGATCGCCCAGCTCAGGGCCAGCCCACCGGCGAACCCGAGCATGGTGCCGGCGATGCCGATGATCAACCCTTGGAGCATGAAGACCCTGAGGATGCCTCTTGCGGTCATCCCCATCGACCGCAGGATCCCGATTTCCCGGGTCTTGTCCGTAACTACCATGATCAAGGTGGAGACGATGTTGAAGGCGGCCACCAACACGATGAGCAGGAGGACGAGGGTCATCCCCATCTTCTCCAGCTTGAGCGCGTTGAAGAGACCCTGGTTCATCCGCTTCCAGTCACTCAGCGTGTATGGATAGCCCAACTCGCGCTCGATCCGCTCGGCGACCACGTCAGCGCGCCAAGGATCCTTCACATAAAGGGCCAGCGCCGTCACCGCATCACCCAGGCCCACCAGGTCCTGAGCCGCAGCAAGCGAGACATAGCCCATCTGGTTGTCATACTCGAACATGCCGCTCCTGAACAGACCCACCACCTCGAACTTCTTGAACTTGGGTATGAACCCCGCTGGTGTCAGCTCGGCTCCATGTGCCGAGACCAGGCTCACCGTGTCACCGGGGACTACCAGCAGTCGATCGGCCAGCCGAAATCCCAGAACGATCCCCGGCAGAGCGGACTCGCCGCTCCGAAAGTCCCAGCTGCCTGCGAAAAGCTGCTCGCTCAGCCGCTCTGTGGCGCTGACCGTCACACCGCGCAGTGCCAGGCCCTGCTGGTAGTCGACGTCCTGGAAGATCAGGGATTCCGTGTAGACGAACGGCTCGCCGAGCACAACGTCCGGGTCGTCACGAGCCCCGCGCAGCGCGTACTCCCAATCGTCCAGCCTGAGCCCCTCCCCGAAGGCCATCACCATGATGTGCGGGTTCGTGCCGAGAATTCGGTCCCGCACTTCTCGCTGTAGCCCCGACATGACCCCGACGACCACGATCAGTGCCATGACCCCAACGCAGATTCCGCCGATGGCGATGATCGTGATCAGGTTCAGGAAGCGGGAGGAGCTTCGCGCCGATAGGTAGCGGGACGCCAGGTAGAGCTCCAGAGGCATCGGCTCACTCCGGCCTGAGCGTTGGGAAGAGGATGACCTCGCGGATCGACGCGCTGTCGGTCAGCAGCATCACCAATCGGTCAATCCCCAACCCCATACCACCAGTCGGCGGCATACCATATTCGAGTGCTGTCAAGTAGTCCTCATCAATCTGGTGGGCTTCCTCCCAACCCTCCGCGCGCATGCGGACCTGCGCCTCGAAGCGCTCCCGCTGTTCGAACGGATCGTTGAGCTCGCTGAACGCGTTGGCGATCTCACGGCCTGCCACATAGAGCTCGAAGCGCTCCGTGACGTCCCGGTCACCGCCACGCTTGTGCTTCGCCAGCGGGCTCAGCTCCACCGGGTAGTCATAGATGATGACCGGTCCGCTGAGGTGCGCCTCCACCAGCGTCTTGAACAGTCCGTCCAGCAATGCCGCCCGACCCTTCGTCTCGGCGTCCTCAACGCCGGCTTCCAGGGCCGCCGTGCGCAAGGCATCCCCTTCGAGTTGTGCGGCGTCGACCGATCCGTACTTGCGCAGGGCCTCGTGCCAGGTGAGCCGCGGCGCAGGTGGCCGGAACTCGAGTTGCTGCCCTTGGTAGGCGACCGTGGCTGAGCCTGTCACCTCCGTCACGACGTGGTGGACCAGTGCCTCGGTCAGCTCCATCATGTCCTCGTAGTCGGCATAGGCCTGATAGAGCTCCAGCATCGAGAATTCCGGGTTGTGCGCTCGATCGACACCTTCGTTCCGGAACACCTTACCGATCTCGTAGACACGCTCCAACCCACCGACGATCAATCGCTTCAAGTACAGCTCGTCGGCGATCCG
>CANPVY010000393.1 GCA_947581845.1 uncultured bacterium
CCCTCCCCCCGCCAGCACGCCCAATACGTTCTGCGAGACCTCCTGGTACTGAACCGCGGCAGCCGGTGTCTCCCGCACGTTCAAGACCAGGAAACTCTGGAAGAAATTCTCGGCACCAGGCTCGAGACCGTATTCCAGGAACTCCTCTCGAATGTACTCGGCGGCCTGGAGCTCGTATTGCGAGCCGGCCGCCCGACCGTACATGCTGTCCGCGGCAAGCGTGTTCAGGTGCCGGCGGAGGTTCCGCTCGCTGAGTCGTAGATCCGGCTCACCGGCGCCAGGCCCCGAAGGAGAATCGCAGGCCGCGACCGACAAGACCAGCGCTACCAGCACACCCGTCAGCAACGAGGTCCGGCCCGTGGCGCGATGCGGGAAGGTGTCGCAGAAGATCAAGTTGGCGGATGCCATAGATCACTCACCTCACTCACATCAGACCACTCAGTCAGGCTCCACCCACGTTACGGTGCTGCCGCTACGACTATGTCCCTCCATCCATGACGTATCGTTGGGCACATACTAACGAACATCGTGGACAGTAGACAGACCGGCTCGCACACCTCACCGGCGTGGCCGCCGGTTGCCGCCCTCGCTGACCCGAGCGATGTTACCCCGCACCACCCGGCCAACCAGCGAGGACTGATCGCATGAAAGCAGCGATATTCCGACAACACGGTGGTCCCGAAGTGATCGAGATCGCCGACGTGCCGCGCCCCGAGGCGAAACCCGGGCAGATCCTGATCGCTGTCCACGGCGCCGCCATGAACCACCTCGACCTCTGGGCCCGGCGTGGGTTGCCGGGGCTGGAACTCGAGCTCCCGCATATCGGCGGCTCCGACATCGCGGGGATCGTGGTCGAGCTCGGCCTCGGCGTGACCGGTCTAAAGGCCGGCACGCGCGTGCTGGTGAACCCCAGCCTCTGGTGCGGCGAGTGTGAATGGTGCCTGAAGGGCGAAGAAAGCCTCTGTAACTCTTACCGAATCATCGGCGAGCACACGAACGGCGGCTTCGCTGAATACGCCGTCGTGCCCGCCCAGAACGCGCTGCCCATCCCGGATGACCTCTCCTTCGAGCAGGCCGCGGCCGTGCCACTCGTCTATCAGACCGCCTGGCGCGGGCTGATCAATCGTGGCGGTCTCAGACCCGGGGCGATGGTCCTCATCACGGGCGCGTCGGGCGGTGTCTCGACCGCGGCCATCCAGATCGCCAAGCTCAAGGGCGCTCACGTGTTCGCTGTGACCGGCGGCGCGGAGAAAGCACAGCGCGCCCAGGAGCTGGGCGCCGACATGGTTGTCGATCGCCTCGAGTGCGACTTCTCAAAGGAAGTCTGGAAAGCGACCGACAAGCGCGGGGTCGATCTCGCCTTCGACAGTGTGGGCGAGGCAATCTGGCCGGAGATCATGCGCGCCCTCGCCCGCGATGGCCGCCTCGTCACCTACGGCGCGACCACCGGTCCCAAGGGCCAGGCCGACATCCGAGCGGTCTTCTGGAAGCAACTTCGGATCATCGGCAGTACCATGTCGAACCGCGCGGAGTTCGAGGAGGTCATGTCGCTCGTCTTCCAGAAGAAGCTGCGCCCGGTCATCGACGTGGTCTGGCCGCTCGACCGGGCCCGCGAGGCCCACGTGCGACTCGAGGCCGGTCAGCAGTTCGGCAAGATCGTCCTCACGCCCTGAAGGCGATGGCACCTACATCCCCTTCCACTCACCGCCCGCCCTCTGCATCGCAAGAGGTCAAGCGGAGGGCACTGGCGCTCGGATTCGATCTGGTCGGAATCGCCCCCGCAGAGCGGCCGGCGCACGCGGATTCCTATCTCGATTGGCTGAAGCGTGGGTACCACGGCGCGATGGCGTATCTCGAGCGCCGCGACGCGATGGAGCGGCGGCTGGACCCGAGCACGGCACTGCCCGGTGCGCGCGCCATCGTCGCGGTCGCCATGAACTACAGCAGCCGCGACTCCAGCGCAGTGGACGATGGGGCGCGCGCCAGCGTCGCCCGCTACGCCCGAGGCGCTGACTACCACCAGGTTTTCGAAGAGAAGCTCGAGCAGCTTGCCGCATCGCTCCGCGAGTTCTGCGGCGTGGGCACTGGCACCCGTGCCTATGTCGACTATGGCCCCGTGCTGGAGCGCGACCACGCCCAGCGCGCCGGGCTCGGCTGGATCGGAAAGAACACCGTTCTCATCAACCCGGCAATCGGGTCGTATCTGGTATTGGGCGTGATCCTGACCGACGCCGAGCTAGAGCCTGACGAACCCTTTCTGCCCGACCACTGTGGTACCTGCAACAGATGCATCCAGGCCTGTCCCACGGGCGCGATCGTCGCCCGGCGCGAGCTCGACGCGCGGCTCTGCATCTCCTACCTCACCATCGAGCTCCGCGGGCCTATCCCGCGAGAGCTCCGACCGTTTATCGCTAACCGCATCTTCGGCTGCGATATCTGCCAGGAGGTCTGTCCCTGGAACCGCGAGACACCGGCGACCCGCGAGCTACGTTTCCAGCCTCGGTCCGATCTCTCCGCTCCCGACCTGGTCGGACTCGCGAACCTGGACGAAGCCGAGTTCCGTGAGCGCTACTCGGGCACGGCGATCGAACGGGCCAAGCGTCACGGCTTCGTCCGCAATGTCGCGGTTGCGCTCGGCAATTGGGGCGATCCCGCCGCGCTAGCTGCCCTCATCACGAGCCTGAACGACGACGCGCCGCTTGTCCGCGGCCATGCCGCCTGGGCGCTGGGATGTATAGCCACGCCCGAGGCACGCTCCGCCCTTCAGAACCGCCTCCAGCTCGAGGGCGACGATTGGGTCAGAGAGGAAATCCAGCTGGCCCTGCAGTCCGACCAGAGTGACCGTGACGCCTAGCTCTCCCGTCCAGGTACAGCAGGCACGCCATGGCTGGAGCGAGAGCGCCCACGCCACGGACCCGGGCTAGCGCTCGGACCGGGCCTGCAAAGCCTCCAACCTCGCAGCCAGCCGATAACGATCACGCGCCGAGATCGCCTCGACACCCAGCGCCCGCTGGTAGAGCGCAGAGGCGCTCTCAAGCTCCTCCCCACCTTCGTAGATGGCACCGAGCAGCAGGTACGCCTCACCATATGCCGCATGCCGCTCTATCGTCTCCTCCAGCACCCGGCGCGCGGCCCCCGTGGCGCCGCTCTCGTGCAAGTAATACGCGTGCGTGTACGCGTACTTCGCTTCGCTCGGCGCCAGCTCCCTG
>CANPVY010000394.1 GCA_947581845.1 uncultured bacterium
CAGACACAGCTGCACGCCGGTGGCATGCTCTGAGAAGAGGGCGAAATTGACCCCCTCACCGTCCCAGGTGGCTCCCAGCGGATAGGGCTGGCCGGGCCAGATGCGCATTCAGTGATCCTCCCGACAGAAGAGTGCGGCCGTGTACGCCGGCACGGCGAGGCGGATCGGTGCCGCCGCATCGCTCAGCAGGTGCGATGGCACCTCTGAGCCGCTGCCCCCGTAAGACGTCTCGTCGGTGGCGAGCCTGCGCCTCCAGCCGCTCGCGGGTATCTCCGTCTCGATCGTCGTCGGCTCGTTGGACAGGTTGAAGCCGGCGAGCAGATCGCGTCCGCCACCCAGCAAGACTAGCGCTAACCAGCCCGCCTGCGCATCGCTCTCCACCCGGCTGCGTGCCGCACCGGGCCGCAGGGCCGGCTCCTGACGGCGGATGCGGATGAGCTCGCGGTAGAGGCGGAGAAGCTCGGCGTGCGGCGGCGACGCCGCCAGAGCCGGATCAGGGCGCGAGCGTGCGAAGGTTTCCTTGGCCGCGGGGTCGGGAAGCGGACCCCGCCAGGCGAAGCGCTCGAACTCCGCCCGTCGCCCGCGACGAACCGCCTCGATGAGCTGCTTGTCCCCGTGATCCACGAAGTAGAGGAACGGGCTCGGTTCACCGTACTCCTCCCCCATGAACAGGAGCGGGATGTAGGGGGAGAGCAAGAGGAGTGCGGCGGCGAGTTTCAGCTGCTCAAAGGCGACGAGCTCGGAGAGCCGCTCACCACTGGCCCGATTGCCCACCTGGTCGTGGTTCTGGACGAAGACGACGAAGCGATCGGGCGGCACGTCGCTGGCCGGTGCACCGTGCCGGCGCCGTCGGTAGGCTGAATAGCGGCCGTCGAGTACGAAACGGTCACGCATCGCCTTCACCACGGCGTCGACGCCGCCGAAGTCCTCGTAGTAGCCGTTCCGTTCCGCGGTCAGCGCCGCGTGGACCGCGTGGTGGAAGTCGTCGCTCCACGCCGCATCGAGCCCGTAACCGCCGCGCTCGGGCGGGCGGATCAGGCGCGGGTCGTTGAGGTCGCTTTCCGCGATGACCTGGACCCGGCGCCCCAAGGCCTCGGCCTGTGAATGCACGGCTGCCGCCAACTCCTCCAGGATGTGCTGTGCCCCGAAATCGAAGATCGCGTGCACGGCGTCGAGGCGCAGTCCGTCGATGTGGAACTCGGTGACCCAGTAGAGGGCATTTTCGATGAAGTAGCGTCGCACCTCATCGCTATCCGGGCCATCGAAGTTGACAGCGGAGCCCCAGGGCGTTCGGTAACGGTCGGTGAAATAAGGACCGAACTCAGCGAGGTAGTTCCCCTCGGGGCCCAAGTGGTTGTAGACGACATCGAGGACGACTGCCAGTCCTTCAGCGTGCGCCCTATCCACGAGTCGGCAGAGGCCCTGCGGTCCGCCATAGCTGTTCTGGGGAGCATAGAGATGAACGCCATCGTAACCCCAGTTGCGGCGGCCCGGGAACTGGGCGACCGGCATGAGTTCGATGGCGGTCACGCCCAGCTCCTTGAGGTAGGGCAACCGCTTCGCTACGGCCTCGAAGGTGCCCTCCTCGCTGAACGTGCCCACATGGATCTCGTAGAGGATGAGATCCGCCGTCTCCAACCCCGCCCAACCGGCGTCGCTCCAGGCGTAGGCCCGCGGGTCGACGACCCGCGAGGGCCCGTGGACGCCGGCGGGCTGGAAACGGCTCACCGGGTCAGGGCGGTCGCGTCCCTGATCGAGCCGCAGGAAGTAGTCGCTGCCCGGACCCACTGCCGCAACGACCGTCTCGTGGACCCCGTCGTCCCGGCGCTGCATGCGGTGCTCGGTTGTCCCGCCGTCCTGGAGAATCACGACGGCGGCCGACTCGACCGCAGGGGCCCAGACGGAGAACCGTGTGGAGCTGTCAGCGAGGACAGTCGCTCCGCGCTCGAGCGTCCAAGTGTCTGGCATCACGTCTGCGCCGACCCCTCGAGCAGGTTAGCGATGCCGCGTAGCGGGATTCGCACCCAGTCGGGCCGGTTGTTGAGCTCGTACTCGAGCTCATAGAGGGCCTTGTCGATCACGCAGAGGTCGAGCAGGGCGGCCAGTTCGTCCTCGCCCTCGGGTACCAGCTCGGCGTCCGCGACGAGGTCGAGATACGTGCGGAGGAAGTGCACGGCGACCCAGAGATACCAGAACTGTGCCCAGGGTTCGAGGATCGGGATATCCTCCGGGCGCGCGCGGCCGGCAATCAATGCAGAGACAGCGGCGTAGTCGAACGAACGGAGCATACCACCGATGTCCCTGAGCGGTGAACGCTTGAGCCGCCGCTCGCTGATGCGACGTGCAGGTTCGCCCTCGAAGTCCATGATCAGAAAGTCCCTGCCCGTATAGAGGACCTGCCCGAGATGGTAGTCGCCGTGGCAGCGGATTCGCATTCCGCGGACTTTATTGTCCACGACCGATCGTAGGCGCCGTTCGATTCGCTTGGACTGGCTAAGGACAGCACGGGCCTCGGCGCGGTCGTCTTCGGGCAGCGCGTTCAATCTCCTGCGCAGCAGGGCGAACGCCTGGTCCAGCCGGGTCCGCGCTGACTCGTACACGGATCTGCGGTACATGGTGTTGATGGGCTCCGGCGCGAAGGCCGCGTCGTCGGAGCGCGAAGCGAGGGCGAGATGGAGCTCCGCTGTGCGCTGGCCCAGCAGGCGTGCCAGCTCGAGATAGGCGCCGATCATGTCCTCGGCCAGCGGTGGGATCTCGGCGTAGACGTGTGTCAGCGGTGTTCCTAGCGGCACCGCCGGCGGGCGCTCCTCGACAGGTCGGGCGAGCACGCGCTCGAAGTACTCGTCCAGTGCGTCGAGTGTGTAATCCCAGGCGTCACCCTGGTTGGGCACGAAGCCCTGCAAGACAGCCAGGGTCAGCGGCTCGGCCTTGACGCGTTCATACTCGATGGCGCCGCCGACGGGCGGCATATGTCGGAAGGACGTGCGCTCGGTGAGGAAGCGCCCGATCTCGAGATCCGGATTCACACCCTCATCGAGACGGCGGAAGAGCTTGAGGATCAGGCGGTCCCCGTAAACCACCGAGGTGTTACTCTGCTCGGCAGCCAGCAGCGACGGCTTGAGCCGGTCCTCAACACTGCCGCGGATCGTCCGGAACTGCCGGGTCCGGCTGGCGCGTAGACGACCCAGCGCCCCGCTACGTCGTCGTCGTCGCTCGATCACGTCCAGCAGGGCGTTGCAGAAGCCATCCTCGACAGTGGCGTCGTGGATCACTCCCTCGGCCTCGTTGCCGTTGTCCCTGACACGCAGTCGCGTGATCACCGTGTGCCGCTGATGCTCGGCCAAGTCGGCGGCTCGGTCGCCGGTGGTGAAGGCGAGCGGGAGTTGGTAGATGTCGGGATCGCCGTCACTGTAGCTCACCTGGATGAGGACGAGCTGGGCAAATGAGCCCTCGTAGCCGATCGGGATGGTCTCGATGATCTGTGCGGAGAGGATGTGCCGCGCCTTCCCGGCGAACCAGCGACGAGCTCGCAGGTAGGACGGAAAGATGCGCTCCAGCTGGGCGGCCGCCTTGTCGTGCAGTACCGTCTCCCAGGATCCGCTCACGACGAGTTCCCGCAGTGGGGCTTCGCTGACGGCGATGGGCTCCTCCGCCGCCGGGGCCGGTTCCAGCATGAACCAATAGAAGGTGTGCGGTCCCAAAGTAAGGAAGTACGGGCCTTCGCCGATCGGTGGGAACGGTGTACGCCCGAACACCTCGATCGGCACCATCTCCTTGAAGGAGGAAAGGTCCAGCTCGACGGCCTGGACAAAGCGCGAGAGGTTGACCACGACGAGGATGCGCTCGTTCTCCCAATGCCTGAGGAAGACCAGCACCTTGCGGTTCTCGGGCTGGAGAAACTCGATAGTGCCGCGGCTGAACGCGCGGAAGCGTTTGCGCGTGGCGAGGATCCGCTTCATCCACCAGAGAAGAGAATGTGGGTTGTTCTGCTGGGCCTCGACGTTGATGGCCTCGTAGTGGTACTCGGGGTCGATGATGACCGGGAGATAGAGCTGCTGCGGGTTGGCACGTGAGAAGCCGGCGTTGCGGTCCGCGCTCCACTGCATGGGCGTGCGAACGCCGTCGCGGTCGCCCATGTAGATGTTATCGCCCATGCCGATCTCATCCCCGTAGTAGACCACGGGCGTCCCGGGCAGCGAGAGCAGCAGGCTCTTCATCAGTTCGATCTTGCGCCGGTGATGCCCGAGCAGCGGCGCCAGCCGACGGCGGATACCGAGGTTAATGCGGGCGCGTGGATCACTGGCGTACACTCGGTACATGTAATCCCGATCTTCGTCGGTGACCATCTCCAGGGTCAGCTCGTCGTGATTGCGCAGGAAGATCGCCCACTGACTGGTCTCCGGGATGACCGGCGTCTGCTCCAAGACATCCACGACGGGGAAACGGTCCTCCATGTGCAGCCCCATAAACAGCCGGGGCATGACCGGGAAATGGAAGGCCATGTGGCACTCGTCGCCGTCGCCGAGATAGGTCACCGCATCCTCGGGCCACTGGTTCGCCTCGGCCAGCAGCATGCGCTCGCTGTATTTCCGATCCACATGCCGCCGTAGTTCCTTGAGGAAGGCGTGCGTCTCCGGCAGGTTCTCGCAGTTGGTACCCTCACGCTCGTAGAGGTAGGGTACGGCGTCGAGGCGTAGCCCGTCCACACCCGACTCGAGCCAGAAGTCGACGGCCTGAAGGATCGCCTTGCGCACGGCCGGGTTGTCGAAGTTCAGGTCCGGTTGGTGCGAGTAGAAGCGGTGCCAGTAGTAGGCCCCCGCCACTGAGTCCCAAGTCCAGTTAGAGTGCTCGAAATCCTTGAAGATGACCCGCGCCTCACGGTACTTGTCCGCGGTATCGCTCCAAACGTAGAAATCGCGCGCGCGGCTTCCCGGCCTGGCACGGCGCGCCCGCTGGAACCACGGGTGCTGGTCGGACGTGTGGTTCACCACCAGCTCGGTGATGACGCGCAGCTCGCGGCGGTGCGCCTCGCGCAGGAAGGTCCGGAAATCGCGCAGCGTCCCGTAGGCGGGATGGACGTCGGTGTAATCGGCGATGTCGTAGCCATCATCCTTGAGTGGGGAAGGGTAGAACGGGAGCAGCCAGAGCGCCGTGACGCCGAGATCCTGCAGGTAGTCGAGCTTCTCGGTCAGTCCCCCGAAGTCGCCGATGCCATCCCCGTCGCTATCGTGGAAGGCCTTCACGTGGAGCTGATAGATGATCGCGTCTTTGTACCAGAGGGGATCCCCGCTCATCGATCGGTTTCCTCGCTCTCGGGTCGCACGACGCGGAGTATATGGCCAACACGCCGTTCGGGATCGAGTCGCACATAGTTCTGAACGCCCTTCCACTGGTAGCGCTCTCCGCTCAGAAGGTCCTCGACCTCGAACGGTTCGTCCTCCGCGATCCCCAGCTCGCCGATCGGTACGTGCAATGTGGATTCGTGCGCTTCATCGGGGTTCAGATTGACGACGATGAGCAGGTCGTTGGCCGAGGCGGATTTGCGGTAGAAGAGCATCTGGTCGTTATCGGAGTCGTGGAAACTCAGGTGCGCATAATACTGGAGCGCCGGGTTTTCGCGCCGAATCCGGTTGATCTTCCTGATGTCCTCGTTGATGTTGCCGGGCGCGTTCCAGTCCCGGAACTTGATCTCGTATTTCTCCGAGTTCAGATACTCCTCGCTGCCGGGCTCACGCGGATCGTTCTCGCAGAGCTCGAAACCGCTGTAGATGCCATAGCTGGGCGACAGGGTCGCCGCGAGCAGCAGCCGCACCCGGAACGCGGGTCGGCCTCCCACCTGTAGGTACTCGGTCAGGATGTCGGGCGTGTTGGTGAAGAAGTTCGCCCGGAAATACTCGATCATCTCGGTCTGTGTGAGCTCGATCAGGTAGTCACGCAGCTCACGGGCGCTATTACGCCAGGTGAAGTAGGTATACGACTGGGTGAACCCGAGCTTGGCCAACGCCTTCATCCGCTTGGGTCGGGTGAACGCCTCTGACAGGAAGATGACATCCGGGTATTCGCCCTGGATCTCATCGATCACCCACTCCCAGAAGGCGAGCGGCTTGGTGTGCGGGTTGTCCACGCGGAAGATGCGCACGCCGCGTTCGATCCAGAACAGGAAGATATCGCGGCAGGCATTCCAGAGCCCGCGCCAGTCCTCACAGCGGAAGTTGAGCGGGTAGATGTCCTCGTACTTCTTGGGAGGATTCTCGGCGTACCTGATGCTGCCGTCCGGCCGGATGTTGAACCAATCGGGGTGTTCCTTCACCCAAGGGTGGTCGGGCGAGCATTGTAGGGCGTAGTCGAGGGCGACCTCGAGGCCGAGCCTATCCGCGCTGCGCATGAAACGCTCGAAGTCCTCCAGCGTCCCCAGCTGCGGTTCGACGGCCGTGTGCCCACCGTGCTCATTGCCGATGGCCCAGGGGCTGCCCGGATCCCCCGGCTTAGCGATCAGAGCGTTGTTGCGCCCTTTGCGGTGAGTGTGCCCGACGGGGTGAATGGGCGGCAGGTAGACCACATCGAAGCCGAGCTCCGCCAGCCGCGGCAGCTGCCGCTCGGCCTGCTTGAAGTTAGCGTGCTTTCCGGGGGCGTTGCCCTGGGAGCGCGGGAACATCTCGTACCAGGCGCTGAAGCGCGCCCGCTCGCGATCGACGGTAATAGCGAGCGTCCGCTCGTAGCGTGTCACGCTGAGCGGGTG
>CANPVY010000395.1 GCA_947581845.1 uncultured bacterium
CCACGGCGGGCATCAACTCCAAAGCTCCGCCCGGCTTGACGCCTTCGATGCCGGTCAGCGTTCCGAACTGGCAGAGGAAACAGGGATCGTCGCGGTCGATGCCCGCCCAGGTGTGCTGGGCGCGACTGTCACGCGGCCAGGTCCGCCAGAAATTGACCCGCCACGTCTGCTCGTCGCGGTCCGGAAAGCGGAGGCTCTTGAAGGGGATCGCCATCTCGATCTGGTAGCCCTCGTTCGTGATCTTGCCTTCCGTGTAATAGATGATGTCGAAGCTCTCGTCCTCACCGGCATTGGCAGACCAGCGCGTGTCGCCCTGGACCCCCAGGGGGTTGGCGAAGAGGAAGTACGCCCATGAGGCATCGCCGTACGTGTCCAGCAGGATGCCGAAGTAGTCGTCGTTCCACAGCTCGTCACGATCGCGCAGCGACGCACGGATCGCCCGCGGGTCATCGTGGGCGACGAAGGCCAGGTAGAGAACCTCCTCGTCATAGGTAACCCAGACCTCGCTTTCCACCGGCGGCTTGACCCCCTCGTCCGGGAAGTGCTCTGCGAAGTCCGTCGCGCGCACAGCGCCGATCCATCCCGCGTCATCGAGCTCGCCGTCGATCTCGATGGGACCGGCAGCCCGGCCGACCTGCAGCGTGGGCAGACGATTCGGCTGAAACGCTTCGGCCTCGTGCCGTTCGGGCGGGCAGCGAGGCGTCTGCGCGAGGGCGGGTCGACTGACGGCCATCGCCACGAGTATTGCTGCCGCACCGACGTATTGGAAACCAGGCACCTCTTGCCGCATACAGCCGCTCCGAGCAAGGGAAAGGGAGGCGATGAACAGTCCAACGCGTTCCTTACCCCTGCCATACGGTATTCGCAGGGGCACGGATTCAACCGAGCTCGGGCCGGCAAACCGGCAGGGGATTGGACAATGAGAAAAAGCCGTCGGTCCCTCGGGTCCGACGGCCTCGGCGTAGAAACGCCGAGATGAGACGTTTCAGTAGTGCCCTCGATGTGGGGGCTGCCGGGCAAGCGTGATCCCGGCGCCCGCGTCGTGCTGCGCGTCCACCTTCAGGCGCTAGTGGTACGCGCCCACCTTAGGGGGGGTCGGCTTCCAGTCATCCTCCTCCGAAACGAGGTAGTTCGCCTGAACCTCGCTCCAGCGTACCCGGCGCTGACAGTACTGGCACAGCACCCAGTCCTTGCCGAACCCGACCCAGACGCAGGGACCCACGTTACCGCAGTGAGGGCATCGCATCAGACTCTTCTCCTCGCACATCTTCGTTCACTCCGTGGGGCTAACGGGCTACACCTCCTCAGTCCTGCGCCCCCAGAAGAGGCAGAGGCTGTACCACTGCGCCGACCGATGATCTAAGTGTTTATATGATAGGAGATTAGACGATTTGCACCCCTGCCCAGGGAAGGTGTGTGGGAGGGTGCGCTGTTACCGTTTCGTAACCTCCCCGGGAACCGGTTACCGCCAAGCAGTTCGCCGGCTCGGTCAGCCCGCCAACAGGTTTCTCAGCAGGAAGAGTACGTTGGCCGGTCGCTCTGCCAGACGTCTCATGAACCAGGGGAACCAAGCGTCGCCGTAACTGATCAGTACGCGCACGCGGTAGCCCTCGTCGGCGAGCTGAGTCTGCAGGTCGCGCCGGATGCCGTAGAGTAGCTGGAACTCGAACGCGCCCCTCTGAAGCTTCAGCTGTTCGGCGCGCTCGCAGATCTGGCGGATCATCCGGGGGTCGTGCGTACCGAAGACCAGCTGGCCGGCACTGCCGCTGTTCAGCTTCTGCAGTAGCGTATCGGCCAGCCTGAGAAAGTTGGCGTCCACGTCGCGCTTGCGCCGGAAGGCCAATCTGGACGGCTCGTTGTAGGCACCTTTGACCAGGCGGATGCTCGGCCCGCTGGGGAGCAGCACGGCGAGATCCGAGGCGGTCCGGAAGAGGTAGGCCTGGAGGCAGAGCACCACGTTGGGGTGATCAGTTCGTAGGCGGTTGTAGAGATCTAGGGTACGATCGACGTGGACACTCTCCTCCATATCAACGGCCACCGTGCGCCCCAGCTCCCGGGCACGCCGGACCAGCGTGCTGAACAGCTCGCAGGCAGCCTCGAAATCGAGGTGGATGCCGAGCTGGGTGGGCTTGAGCGAGACGTCCGAGTCGAACCGCAGCTCGCTGACTCGGTCCAGCACTTCCATGTAGTGGCGGGCAGCCGCCTCCGCTTCCGCGGCCACGCTGACATGTTCGCCCAGCAATGTGAGTATGGTGGGGATACCCCTCTGCTCCAGCCCTGCCGTCGCGTCGAGGGCCGAGCTCAAGTCCGTGCCGGGCAAGAAACGCTGGACAGCCTTGCGGGTGAAGCGGCGGTGCGTGAGCTGGTCTGCCAGCCACTGGCTCTCCGAGCCGCGCAGCAGAACCTCCCGGGCGATACCCACGAGGATACCCTCCGCCGAGACGTTGGACTGGTATGATCACAGCCATACTAGCGAACCGCGCGCGCGGCAGCCAGGTGGCGCGGCGGCCAGCGTCGCTCATGTCTCCTCTGTGCCCCGGGGGTCGGGAGGCCGTCCGCTGTCGGCGTGTGTGTCAAGTACTTGTCGACCGATTCTTCTTGACAATGGCAAGACGTCTAGCGTACTCTCTTGGCTATGACGACGGCTGACGAGCGTGAGAGCGATCGTAAGCGGCATCCCATCCAAGTGGTGGCGCGACGGACGGGTTTGACCGCCGATGTGCTTCGCGCCTGGGAGAAGCGTTATGGCGTCGTCGAGCCCGGGCGCTCGGAGGGCGGACGGCGGCTTTACTCCGACGCCGACATCGAGCGGCTGCGGCTGCTGCGACGCGCTAGCCTGGCGGGTCGGCGGATCGGGCAGATTGCATCGCTGAGTACCGAGCGGCTTGCGACTCTGGTTCAGGAAGATGAGCGAGAGGAAGCGGAGGTGGTAGTCCGGCCGCCGCGCGTGGCGGCCAGCGCCCTGGCAGAGGTACACCTGCAGGCCAGCCTGGCGGCGCTGGAGCAGCTCGACGCA
>CANPVY010000396.1 GCA_947581845.1 uncultured bacterium
ACATCTTTATCAATTAGGCAAGCTCTTGCCAGCCGCCCGAGCTTGCCCCTATGATGCGCGGCCCCGCAGCCAGCAGGGGTAGCCCCAACCAGCGGATCGGGAGGTGCTGTGCCGAAGAAGGTTCGTGCGGCGAAACGCCGGTTCAAGGCGCCGAGCGGGCGTGAGTGGGAAGCGGAGATCTGCATGCATGCGGGCACCGACGCGCAGGCCCCGAACCTGCTGGTCATCTTCCGTGATCCGGTGCGGGTCTACCCGGAGCGCTACAACACGTTACCGCCCGGCTCACCCAAAGTACCGCGTGAGGCGGCCAAGCAGATCAGCGATGACACGTTGCGGGCGCTGCTCCAGCGCTCGGTAGTCGTCAAGCGGGCGTAGGCGGGAGACGGCGCAATGCGGCTCACCTTCATGGATGACCAGTTCGACGAGTGGGAGGCCTACGTGTCGGGCGGCCAGCCCGGCGGCACGAAAGCCGCCCGCGTGATGTTCGTCTGCATCTCCACTCCGACACGCAGGCCGCGCTTCGTCACGCACTCGAGCGGTGACCCGACCGAGGCCGAGCATGAGCTCCACCACATGGACGAGGCCGGCCTGATGCAGCTGTTCAAGAGCTCCCAGGAGCTACCGTAGCCCGCCCGTCGCCGCGTGAACATCCTGATCATCGGTGGGACCCGCTTCGTCGGCCGCTACACGGCGCTGGCGCTACACGAGGCAGGTCATCAGGTCGCCGTCTTCACCCGCGGCCGGCATCCCATAGACCTCCCCCGCGACGTCCAGCACATACAGGGCGATCGAACGAACGACGTCGACCTGCAAGCGGCGGCGGCTGCGCGCAGCTGGGATGTCGTCTGGGACAACATGAGCTACACGGGGGCACACGCGCGCGCCGCCGTGCGCATCTTCGGTGAGCGCTGCGGCCTCTTCATCCATACCAGCACGCTGGCCGTCTACAGCGTCTGCGAGGGGATCGTGAGCCCCTACCGCGAGGACGACTTCCAGCGCGGCCGCCCGCTCGAGGAGCTGCGCGACCGCTACCCGTACGACTACGGAATCAAGCGGCGCGAGGGCGAGCAGGTGTTACAGGAGGCCCACGCCGCGCACGGGTTCCCCTTCGTCTGCGTGCGCCTGCCCGCCGTGCTGGGGCCACGCGACTACAGCCTCAGGGCCTGGTCGTACTGGCGGCGGATCCTCGAGGACGGACGGCTGATCCTGCCGGACGGCGGCATCGAGATGCACCGGCCGGTCTACTCGGGCGATGTGGTGAGCGCCCTGTTGGCCATCATCCAGCGTGGTGACAAGCTGGCCGGGCGCGCCTACAACCTGGGAAGCCGGGAGATCGTGAGCCTGAGGCGCTTGGTCGAGGCGTCGGCGGAGATTCTGCGTGCCCCTGTCGAGGTGCTGGATATCCCGCGCTCGGCACTCGAGGCCGCCGGCATCGATCCTGAGCAGCTGTCACCCTACACGACCTGGGGGAATCACCTGCATTCCATCGCCCGCGCACAGCACGAGCTCGACTTCCAGCCGACCCCGCTCGAGAGCTGGCTGGGTCCCACCATCGAGTGGCACCTCGAGCAGCGACGCGACGCCGAGCCGCCCGGCTGGGAGCTGCGCGCCGACGAGGCGAAGCTCGCCGAGCGCTGGACCGCCTTCCTGCGGCAGCTGGGCTAGTCTGAGGCCTCACCCGCGGACTCCAGCTTCCACACGGCCAGCGTGGTGCCAGCGTCCGGCTCGCGACTCACCGAGTAGAAAAAAGGTCCCTCCACGCCGACGACCCGCTGAGCCGCGCGGAGTCCGAGCGCGACGGGCGTGCCATCAAGCGCATAGAGATCGTACAGGTACTCCCGCGCAGCCGAGCCGCGCGAGTAGCCGGCGAGCAACGGTCCGCAAGCTGTGGCGAACAGCCCGCACAGCGTCCACGCGAAACCCGCCTTCGAGCCGAGGCGACGCGCGAGCCGCGCGGTCAGGCTGGGAAAGGAGACGACGGAGTGGGCGTCGACGTCGTAGATCCAGAAGGAGTCGCACTGGCTGTGACCCAGGTACAGCGTCTCGCCCGCCGCCGCCACGAACGCGCGGCCGCCCCCCCGCTCGTCCCGCGGCTCAGCGAACAGCGACTCGATGTGCTCGCCGCCCGCAGTGTAGATGTGCACCAACTTCCCGGCGCCCGGCCCGTAGCCGGACCCCACCACCGCCAGTCGGTGATCGGCGAGGTGGCAGATCTGGGCGGGACAGTCGAGTTCCGGGAGGGGGAACCGGCTGAGCGCCCGACCCGATTCGTCGAGAACGACGACCCCGGGGACCGATCCGTCGAGAGCCGCCACCCAGCGGCCGTGCACCGGTGTCAGGCTGACCGGCCGTCTGAGGCCCGTGGCCTGCCGGCCCAGCGTGCGCAGCCGCCAGCCCTGCTCGGAATAGATCTTCAGCGCCGCCGCCCGGGCGTCCGCCACCCAGAAGCGGCCGGAGGCGGCATGCAGGAGCCCGCTGACGTCGAGCGTCTCGGCGCGGCCGGCCCGAAGGGGGATCGTACGGATCGACGTGAAGACGGCGCCGAACGCGAACTCGACCGTCGGCCTGGCCCGGGCGGAATCCGACCCGCGACCGGCACCGCGGTCACGTCCTGCACGCTCACCTGCCACGTCCCCCGATCTCTCCCCCCTTCAGACCGTCACGCTTCGCTCCGCTGCCCTGGCGCTCGCGCACCCGGGCGACACGAGTCGTGTAGGGGAACGTTAGAGGTAGGCGATCAACAGATGATCAACGCGCCAGCCTGCTCGGCGCGTGCTCACTCCGGGAAGACATGGAAGGCCGCCGCCTTGACCTGAGCAACCACCGGTGTGCCCAGCTCGAGGCCCAGATCGTCGAGCGAGTGCCGGGTGATCAGCGCCGCCAGGCTGAGGCCGTCGCTCTCCAGGCGCAGCCGCACCAGACCGCCCTGCGGGTGCAGCCGCGCCACCTTCGCGTCGAAGCGGTTCCGCGCACTGGTGCTCGGTGACCCTGGCGGCGCGAGCACCACGTCTTCCGGCCGATACGCCACACGCACGCGCCGACCCGCCTCACCACAGCCGGCGCACTCCAGCGCGTGACCGGAATCCAGACGCACGATGACCGTCCCCTCCTCGGCCTCCTCCAGCGTACCGCTCAACATGAACTCCGCGCCGGTGAACGAGGCGACAAATTCGGTGGCCGGTGCCTCGAAGATCTCGGCCGGCGTGCCCGTCTGCGCGATGCGACCGCCTTCGATCACCACCACCCGGTCGGCCAGCGCGAAGGCCTCACCTGGATCGTGCGTGATGAGAACGATCGCCGGCGCAGTGTGATGAACGATCCACTCCAGGTCGGCCAGCAGCTGGCGGCGCACCGTGACATCCAGATCGGCCGTCGGCTCATCGAGGAACAGGATCTCCGGCTCCAAGGCCAACGCTCGGGCGAGGGCCACCCGTTGCGCCTCACCGCCGGACAGGGTGTCGACGGGCACATCCGAGAGATGCCCGATGCCCACGGTACCGAGCGCCTCGCGGATCCGGGCCCGC
>CANPVY010000397.1 GCA_947581845.1 uncultured bacterium
GGGTACTTGTTCGTTCCGGGCGCAAACAGCCAGGCATCCATGTAGTAGGTGCGGTTCTGCCCGGGACAGGCAATCGCGCGGGCGACAAACGGTCCCGCCGCTGGGAAGTCAGAGCGGTCCTGCCAGACGCCGCGCAGTTCCAGAGCGGCGCGACCGGCTACCTGCACGCTGTCCAATCGAACGCCCTCTTCGAGGATGTCCTGCGGCGGATCGTATGCCATCTCGTCGATCCGTTCACGCCAGGCGCGCAGCGATTCGGGCGTGACCTCGGCCGATCCGGTCCTCCACGTGACGAGCAGCGAGCGTAACAGGTCGGTATCACCCTGCCGGTACGGGTTCGCGAAGCGGAACAGCGAGTCCGTCTGCCTGTACTCGTAGACCCGCGGCAGCGAGAGCGTGAAGCCAAATCCCGCCAGCGCCTGGGATAGCGAGTCGTCGACCCCGGTCGTGTACATGCGCTCGCTGATCCACCCGTCGTACTCCTCGAGCAGGCGCTCGTACAGCTGCGGAAGCAGCGTGCGCACCGCCCCCGCCTGGCCCGCGCGTGGCAGTAGCAGCACGGCGATCAGCTGAGCGCGGGCCCACTTCCCCGTGCTCTCGAAGATCGCGGGCGGTTCCAGATCCGGCTCTTCCGAGTCCTCCAACAAATCGGCGACGACAGGTTCGTCCCGGGTCCCCAGGATGACTACCTGCTGCCAGAGACGGAAATTGCCCCAGAGGGTATCGTCAGGCGCGACGAAGGTCACGGTGAAAATCCGCTCGGGCCGGACGGTGAACACCGTGCGCTCGAGGGCGGCCATCACGTCGGTGCCGACCTCCTCCCAGAGCGCGGGATCGGCGCGTACGATAACGCTATCCCGCTGGCCGAACGCCTGCGGCGCCCTGCATCCCGGCTGCGCTAGCAAGACGAGGCCCAGCAACGGCAGAAACGCTCGCCAGTTGATCAGCGAGGCGGACATGGAACAACACTCAACTGTGTCGAGAAGTAGACTCGCTGGCGGATCATTTGGCTAACATATAGCGCCGGCCCTCACTCGGACAGGTCGGTCATCCAGCGCCCATCGAGATACTCGACCCGTCGCGGCTCCTCGATCTCGGCGACGCGGTCCACCAGCGACTGGATGCGGCGAGCCAGCTCAGCGACGCTGGCCACCCCCTGCCGCTGTTCCTCCGGCAGCGCTTCCGCTTCCGCCTCCAGCAGCTGAACCTCGGCGACCAGCGCGGCGAGCGGGTTGTGGATCTCGTGCTTCAAGGCGATGGCCAGTTCGCTGGTCGCGGCCGCACGCTCGGCGGCCAGGCGGCCCCGGTACTCGCGGCGCAGCAGCTCGGCCAGCTCGCCGATCCCGATGCCGAGGCTGACGATCGCCAGGAACATCGCGGCCGCGAAGACCAGGTGCTCGCCACTGAACACCGCGGCTCGGTGAGCGAGCCACTCCACCACGATGAACAGCACGACCGCAATGACGATGGATGCGAAGGTCCCGCGCCGGCCGTAGTAGAAGGAGAGAGCGATCGTCGGGATGAGCATGGCGATCCAAAGTACCTCCATGCTGGGCCAGCCCAGGGGCGCCAGCAGCAGCGGGTGCAGGCCGGCCGCGAGATACATGAGCGCGCAGAGTATGAGGATCCCGCGCGGCCGGATCAGCAGAGCTTGTGTCTTGGATGGTGCCGGGCGATGCATGGGAGACTCACCAGCTGTGGCGTTGGCTACAAGCCTCGGGAGCCGGCTCCCGGCTCTGGCCCAATATCGGGGGCGTCCCGGGCGGGAGCAACGCTGAAGTCCGCGTGCACAAAATGCTTGACAACCCCGGCCCCCCCTATTATTTGGCCTTCGAATGCCCTGGGTTCGGTCTCCGGGGCACCCGGTCACGGGCCTGAGTGTCCTTCTCACGCGGACGCTCGTCAGCGATTCCTCAGGAGGAGGGAGATGAACGCGATTCACCGTCGTCCCACCGATCCCGACGACTTGTTCGCCGCGCGCGACGAGGACGAGTACGAGGACGAGTACGAGGACGAGTACGAGGACGAGGACGAGGGCATCGAATTCGAGGACGAGGACGAGGAACTCGAGGACGATTACGAGGAGGAGTTTGACGACTACGAGGACGACGTCGTCAGCCGTCGGCGACGTCGCGAAGACTGGGAATGACAGGGGTCGTGCACAAGGAGGGCGAGTGATGCGAGGGCCCAAGGGGCCCTCGCGTGTTTTGGGGCCGCTGGGCCGGGTGGTCGTTACGCTGGTATGTGTGCTGCTCCTCACAGGTCATGGCCCGCAGGCCGCCTACCCCCAGACCGCCGATACCACGCTCAGCCAGCTGGTGGCGTTCGCGCTGGAATCGCCCCAGCTGCCGGTGATGGCGGCGGGTCTCCTGGATACGATCGGTGGTCGCTTGTCAGGGACGCCAACGGGCACCCGTGCCGAGGCCTGGGCGGCGGGCTGGCTACGCAGCTTCGGGCTCGACTCGGTCTGGTATGAGATCGTGCGGATACCGGTCTGGCGCCGGGGCGAGACGAGCGTGCGGGTGTTGGAGCCAGCGGCGGTCCAGCATCGTCGGATCGTCGCCGTCGCCTACGGCTACTCGCCCGGCATCAGCGCCGACTCGGTACCGCTGCTCGACGTCGGACGAGGCGATCCGCAGGCGATTGAAGCCCTCGGCGCACAGGTACGGGGCGCAGCGTTGCTCACCGACGGCGTGGTGACCTCGGCGTTGATCGGGGCGGCCGTGCAGGCCGGGGCGCTGGCGGTCTTACGGATCTCCTTCGAGCCGGGACGCCTGCCGCAGGCACGCGTCGCGCCGGTGCCGGAGCCGCCGGCGCCGCTGCCGGTGCTGGCCGTTGCGCACGAGGACGGCCTCTGGCTCCGGCGCCAGCTGGCGGCGGGCCCGCTGCGTCTGGGGGTGCGCGTGGTCGCCGAGACGCGGTCGGGTGTGGTGGCCAACGTGGTGGGCGAGTGGCGGGGCCGGGACCCAGACGTCGCGGACGAGGTGTTCCTCGTGGGCGCGCACCTCGACGCCTGGGATCTGGGTGATGGCGCGGTGGACAACGGCACCGGCGTGCTCGCCGTGATGACGGCGGTGGGGGCATTGGCGCGCTCCGAGCAGCGACCGCGGCGGACGGTGCGGATCGTCTTGTTCGCCGCCGAGGAGCTCGGGCTTTGGGGCTCGCGCGACTATGTGCGTACGCACGCCCCGGCGCTCCGGAATCTGGTGGCGATGATGAACCTGGACATGGTGGGTGCCCCGCAGGGCTACGGCGCTACCGGCCACCCGGAA
>CANPVY010000398.1 GCA_947581845.1 uncultured bacterium
CGGCCGGGTGCGCCTAGCCATCTCGCCCGCAAGCGAGATGTGTGACATCCGGCGAACGTGCGCTGGCGAACAATTATCCCTTTCGCCAAGCTTGGTTGGGTGGCCTACAAGCGGTGGCTCGCTTCTTGCCCCAGCGACCGATTGTTGCCCGTCTAACAGCACGCTATGCTGTAGGGATAAAGCGCGCTTGTTCACCGTGCGATTGGCCACGGCAGGGCAGCATGACCGGGGGACTTTCTCTCCCAGAAAGGCGTTCGGCCGTGGCAGAAGAGTGCAAGTGGTCCTCTAACCGATCCATTGCGGGCCCTTCCTCAGGATCCAGGGTCCGTTTCGGACGTTGTGTAGCCACGCAGCGAGTGGCGTGGCTGCTGCGAGCGCGTAGCGCGCGTGTCACAAGCCTTCTCTCCCTGGTCGTCATATTGACTGCTGCGCCGGCGCACGGCGGCCAAGCCGAGAACCTGGCGGTGAGCGCGGGCGTCACGGCCTCCGAGCGATCTCCTCGCAGCGAAAACGCCTCTCCGAATATTCGCAGGATCAGCGAGGGCTCGGATTACCCACTCCCTTCGCTGCAGCCATTGTCGCAAGCGGCCGATACCGGCGAATCGCGGCCCTGGCTTGTCAGCCTGATGTTGTACACGCTGTACGTCATCATCTTCGTGGTGTGCGTGTACATCGTTCGCCACTACTTCTTCACGCTCAACCGCCTGTTCCGGCGACCCAGGCAACCGTATGTAGACGTGGATACGGCAGATTGGCCGGGCGTGACGGTGCTCATACCGGCGCATAACGAGGAGCCGGTCATCGGGGATATTCTCGAGGCACTGCTTGACGCCGACTACCCCAAGGACAAGCTGACCATCACCCCCATAGACGATCGTTCCACCGACCAGACTAACGAAAGGATCCGCGAGTTCGAGCAACGCTACCCAGACGTCGTCAAGCCTTTCCATCGAAGTGACGGCCCAGCGGGAAAAGCGGCGGCATTGAACGATGCCACTAGGGAGGTCGAGACGGATATCGTGCTCGTCTTCGACGCCGACTACGTACCCGGTCGGGGGCTGCTCAAGCAGCTGGTCGCGCCGTTCTTCGACCCGGAGGTCGGCGCGGTCATGGGTCGGGTCGTGCCGCACAACACGGACATCAACCTTCTCACCCGGTTGCTCGATCTGGAGCGCGCCGGCGGTTATCAAGTTGACCAGCAGGCGCGCATGAACTTGCACCTGGTACCCCAGTACGGTGGAACAGTCGGCGGGGTGCGCAAGCGCGCCCTGATGAGTGTGGGTGGGTGGCGGGATGACGCGCTGGCCGAGGATACCGACGCGACGTACCGCCTGTTGCTAGGCGGCTGGAAGACGGTCTACCAGAACCGGTCGGAGTGTTACGAGCAGGTACCTGAGGAGTGGGACGGACGGCTGCGCCAGATCAAGCGTTGGGCGATGGGGCACAATCAAGCCACGGCACGGTATGGCGCCGGGCTCCTGCGCAATCGCCGGACGAGCTTTTTGGAAAAGATCGATGGAATGTTGCTGCTGGGCGTCTATACCGTGTCTCCCGTCCTCTTGCTGGGGTGGATGTTGGGGATCGTGCTCTGGTATCTCGGTGAGGTGAAACCTGGCCTCATTGTGATTCTCCTGGTGACGTCGTACAGCACGATTGGCAACTTCGCGACTTTCTACGAGGTGGCCGCCGCCGCGCGTCTCGACGGCTCCCGGGGCCGAATCCGTCTGCTTCCATTCGTATTCCTGGGGTTCCTGGTCAGCCTCTTCGCGGTCTCGAGGGCCACGCTTTCGCAGATCTTGCCGCGAAAGCGGAGCGAGGAGTTGATGTGGCATAAGACCGAGCACAATCACAACCACAATCACATTCACATACCCAACCGTAATCAGAACGGGCTGCGCGAATGAGCGTAACGTTCGCAGCGGCGCTGCTCTTCGCGATCACCATCGCCTTGGTTCTGCTTCCGCTGATGCCGACCCTTTCCGAATGGCGAAACCGGAGGGACACCGCGCCGTTACGTGTCGTTTACGAGTCGGAAGTAGACATTGAGAGCTTTGCGAAGAGTTTCCGGTCGTTCATCGACTCTAACTTTCGCTCTATTCTAGAGGAATGCCGGCAGGCGGAGGACGCGCGCGAGGGCAGACTGGGGGAGAACAGAGAGTACATCGCCGTTGGAAGTGACGGGCTGTCGATCCTGAGCGAGGCCGAGAGACGGGTTGGCAGAAGCAAGCGATTGGTCCTGTCCTCTGCGGACCTGCTATTGCCCGATCGGACGGTATTTCTGGGAGAGATCTACGCCGGGCGTTCGGTTTACGGCGGCGAACGGAGCATCTACCGCGCCATCCTGGCGGAAGACAGTATCGACCTTGGGTCGTCAAGCAGGTCGCTGCGTTGGCTGCACGCCGGAAAGCGGGTCCATGCCGCCGCGGGCTCCGTCCTCCACGGCAGGGTCTCGGCAGGCGAAGTCGTCAATCTTGAAGACGGCTGTGGATTCGAGCGGCTGCGTGCCCCGCGAATCGAGTTCGGCGCGACATCGGCCAGCGCAGGCCCCGAGGCCGGCAAAGAGGCTGTGCCGAGCGTCGTTCTGCAACCGGAGGATGTGCCGCACTTGGTGGAGGTGGAGGCCGGGCGCTGGCTGGTGGCACGCAAGTTGGAGGTTCCTCCCGATGTCATAGTGGAGGCAGACATCGTGGTCACAGGCTGGTGCCGGGTAGGTCGGGGCGCCCGCATCCTGGGCAGCATCAAGAGCCATAAGGACCTTTACCTTGCCGAGGGGGTGCGGATCGAGGGCAGTGCCGTGAGCGGGTATGGCCTGTACGTCGGAGCAGGTTGCCATATCAATGGCCCTGCACTGGCCGAGACGGAGATCCACCTCGCCAGGGGGAGCACGGTCGGGACGGCTCAACGACTCACAACGGTCAGCGGTCGTACCGTTCATTCTGCTTGTGGCGTGGTGGCGCACGGCACAGTCTGGGCGCATGTGGTTGGTCAGGTGCTTCCCGATAGCACCGAGGCCCACCCGGGCAACGTAGCCTGAGGAATGAGTCCATGGCACTGGTTCGAAGCGAACAGTTATACCAGTATCCGGCGTCACCCGATCCCGAGCTGCCTGAGGAGCTGGAACAGGCGCGCTACCGGGGCCACCGGGGCGGGCTGATCTCCCAACACCGGTCCATGGTCAGAGAACCGCAGACGGGTACCAAGATTCTCGGCAGTGTCGTGCTGCTCATCGCGGTGCTTGAGGGCTGGCTACTGGTCTTTGATTGGGTGGTCGTCGCTTGGGCACAGATTTTGGAGTTCTGGCGCCAGGTGTTCGGGTGGGAGGGGTACGTCGTCATCGTCGATTACCAGCTGGGAATCAGCGCGCCCTATCTGGCAGTCGAGTCGGGACATCCCGGACGGGCCATCTGGATTGTCGGCGCCGTTCTGACCGTGCTGTTGCTCGGCGCGTCCTTCTTGATACCGCGGCGCTATCTGCCGGTGGCGTACCTGCTGCGAATCGTCGCCTTTTTCCAAGCGTGTGCCCAGCTGTTCTTCGCTATCGCCCCAGGAAGATTCCCGTACGGAGCAAGCGGGTACGTCCACGGGATGCTGATCGCGAGTCTGGCGCTGATCACGCTTATCCCCATCCTGCTCGGCTTCACGTACTACATCTACGACCTCGGTCTGGGGAGGAAGCTCGGGCTGACTTTGCTCCTGATGTTGCACCTGAGCCTGCTGATCCCGCTGCAGTACATGACCCATGCGTTTATTCTACATCATCTCTCGTTGCTGTTCTTGCCCATCCTCTTCTTTGTTTTCGGTCTACCGCTGGACGTGCTGGTCTTCATCGCCTTCTACTCGTGGGGAGCCAGCTGGAGGAGTCTGTATCAGATCGAAGCGTCCGAACCTCAGCCGAGGGCTACTGTGGAGGCAAGCGGAGTCTTATGAGCGTCATGGCTTCCGGCAAGCGCAAGCCCGATGGAGTCAGCTGCCTGATCCTCAGCTTGCTGTCATGCGCGCTGTTCGGGGCGGGCGGGGTGGCACCCGTTTACGGGCAGGAGGCAGGCGCGGAGCAGGCAAAGAACCCGCTCACTTATTCGCTGGAGCTGGGGCTGGCCCTAGGACACTACCCGGACGAGACGGGCCATTCCGAGTTCGTATCGCTCTCGATGTCTCGGCCGTTTAAGCATTTGTGGCGCTTCTTTGTCAGCCACGACAAGCGGTTCGGTGATTCGGGCATGGGGTTCGGCGCCAGCTACTCTCGCTATTGGTCCAGCGGCTACAACGTCTCCATCGGGGTCAGTACGGGCACCAGCGAGGCGCTGCACCCGGAGTACGCCGTCGGGGTTTCCGCGGGCAAGAACGTCCTCAGCAACCTGTCGTTGTCTCTGTCATACGCCCGGTGGCAGAGCAAGGACGCCGCCTACTCGGACGCGTTCATGCTGGGGACCATATGGTACGCCACGGATCACTGGATGATCGGTAGTGGCGCGCGATTTGACCTCAGTCACCCGGGCGAGGAGTGGTCACGAAGCGGCGACTTAGGGATCACCTACTTCGTGTACCGGCAGACTTATGTGGAAGCGGGCGTGACCTACGCCGATGTCGCTTATCTGCCGAGCCTGATTCACGGGAGCGCCGTGATGGAGTACACAGCCACAAGCTACCGAGTGTCGTTCGCCAGGTTCCTGAATTCGAAGATGGGCTTCAGCGTGAGATTCGACTACAGCCCGTTCTGGGATAGTGAGTGGCTGACCGTCAAGTTCTTCAGGGATTGGTGAGAATGGCTGTCGACGCGGAGCGCGCTAGCCGTTGGCCGATGGCTGATCCCAGGCTAGCCTCCGGAATCGGCTGGCAAAGGTCGGGCGTGCTGCCCAGTTTCGCCGGCGTATCTTGCTTCCTCGCCTTGATTCAAGTCTTCACTATCGGCCTTGGGTTGGCGGGGATCGAGATGAGCCAGCACCTCGCCGTGGTCATCCTGCTGATTTCAGCGACGGCAGCCTGGGCATTCGCTCGACGGTTCCGGGAGCCAGAAAGCGGGTCTACCGCTTCCGCGTCAAACACGGGCCGGGTCCCGGTTCTGGACTGGGTGATCAAGGCAGCGGTCGTCGCACTTCTGGTCTGGGCCGGCTGGGTCTGGGTTCAGCTCTGGGCCCTGGCCGCCTACCGCCCGCTGTACGATTGGGACGGCCTGACCTATCACGTTCCTGCCATCAACGCCTGGGTACTGCGTGGGCACGTGGCGTTCATCGCCGGGATTCCGGACGTGCCCGTCGTCAACTACCCGATGGGCGTCGAGCTAACGAGCTTCATCACCCACTATCTCTTCCAGACGAGCCGGCTGGTGGATGCGTGCAACTTGTGGTACTGGCCGCTGGCGGTCACCGCGCTGGCGGTGACGGCTGCGGTGCTCGGAGCGCGCGGGATATACCGGTGGCTCGCCGGTGCCTTGGTTGCCGGGGCCTCAGTCTATGTAAGCCAGAGCGTCAGCGCCTATGTGGATCCTGGCTTTGCCAGCGCCGCGATGGCCTCCGTGGCTGCCGCATGTGTCTTCGTGTTTGACGGCCCCAGAAAGCTCGTGTGGAAGGGCGCTCTGTTAGGGCTGACTGTGGGGCTGATGCTGGGCTCCAAAGGCTACGGCCTGCCGTTCGCTGCCATAGTCCTCGCGGGCACTGCGGTCGGGGCGCTCGGCCTCCGCGGGGTGGGCCGTTGTCGGGTCGAAATCCGCGCCCTTGCCCTCGCTCTGCTCGTCATGCTGGCCGTGGGCGGCTACTGGTACATAAGAAACGCCGTCGTCACTGGGAATCCGATCTACCCCATTCAGGTCGCATTCGGTGAGAAGGTGATCATCAATGGGTGGGATCATCGGTACTTCAGCCAGGTCGACCTCCCCGAGTGGCTGGGCCGCTATCCAGCGTGGACGCGCCCCTTCGTCGCTTGGCTACAGTTGGATGGACCCGCCCGCAGCTACGGCTGGATGGCCGGCGGGCTGGGCTACGTCTGGATTGTCGGAGCTATCCCAGCCATCGGCCTTCTCTGGCTGCTCGCGCTGCAACGGCGTTTGCCTACTCCCGTCGCCCCCCTCGGATTCCTGACGGTCATGGTGGTGCTTCTGTTTATGGCGACCGACGCGCGCTGGTGGGCGCGCCAGACGCTCTGGCTGCACGTCGTGGGCCTGCCTTGTGTCGCGGTTGTCGTGAGCGAGGCGGCGTCCCGGTGGCGGATTGACCGGAGGCACCTCGTCAGCGTGGCGCTATTCCTGGGGCTGACGGCTCTCGTGGTCTGGGAGTCCAGCCGGACTCTGCGGCTCGAGTGGGAGACGGGCAGGGATACGAGGGTGAATACGCGTACGGCGTTCCTACCCACGCTTGAGTTCCATTTCTCCGGGTTACAGAGCGCCCCGGGATTCAGGGAGGCCCTGGACTCACGGATCGTCGCGCGCGGCCGTTGGTCGACCGGCTTCGGGCAGCTTCTCGGAGGCACGCTGTCCATGCCCTTGGGTCGCCGGGAGATCGTGGTGCTGCCTCCAGAGATGGACGCCTTTCGAGATCCATACAAGGCGCTATCAACCCGCGAGGAGCCGCGGGACGAGGAGATCACCTGGGTTCAGGGTCGCGGCGTCGAGTGGATCTTATGGGATGAACCAACTGCCGGCGACTTGCCCGAGAGTCTCTCCCGACATGCGCGTGAGCGCTACGTGTATCGGGTGGAAAAACATGCGACGTTTCATCTGATTCGCCTGAGTCGTGCGCTCAGTGACTCGTCCGATGATGGTGTCGCGCTTGAGGTGGGTACGCCATGAAGTCAGGGGGCCGCAGGTGCGCGCCGCGCAGCAAGCCCCGGCCAAATACACTACCGTGGACGAAGACTTGTCAGCGAAGTTTGATGTGAAAGGAGCAGCACAATGAGACGACTTGCGATGCTTCCGGGCCTGGTTCTCCTGTCCGGACTCCTAGCGGTTGGTTGCGACGAGTCGGGCGGGCCGACGGAACCTGAGGATCTCCTATTGTTCTTTCCGCAGTTTCACACCGCCTCGGACCCGTTCGTCGCGGAGTTGGTGGCCGGTGGCGGTAACCGGAAGGGTGCAACGACGGTTGGCGAAGTCCACGTCTGGAACGATGCCGACTATCTGTACGTGAAGTACGTCCTATACGGGGGGTGGTGCATCTCCGAGACCCATATGCACGTGGCCGATCACCTGGACGGCATACCCCAGAGGAACGGCAACCCGCCGCCGGGACGCTTTGACTATGGCGACGAGCATCACCGGTGTCTCACCGGATCGTTCCAGTACAAGGCCCCTCTGGTTTGGCCGATGGGCACGAAGCTCTACATCGGCGCTCACGCCGTGGTTCGCTCGCGGCGCCGGCAGGAGACAGCTTGGGGGGCTTCTGGCGACTGCGAATTCCCGGGAAAGAATTGGGCGACCTGCATCACCTATGAAGTGCAGGGCGAGATAGAGAAGGAATGGCCGGAGGGTGGGAGAACAACCGTGGCATTCGAGGATGAGCCGGCCGATGCAACCGACTGGGATTACAACGATTGGGTTGCGGATATCGACGTGTTGGCGAGGTACTTCGGCACTGCCAGCGACATGGACCTCGTCTCGATGGAGTTCACGGTCATCCCGCAAGCGAAGATCGCAGGATACATACACGTAATGCATCTGGGTGAGGATATCTTCGAGTGTGACGGGGAGTACCAGCTGTACCACGACGGTTCGCTGGTGGAGTCAGGTGATTACTATGGGCAGCTTGGCATCGATGTGGTTCTTGTCCCGAACACGGGCAGCGCCAATACGGCGCAGTTGTTCATCAACTTCGAAGGCCCGTGTGCCTTCGACTTCGACGCATACGATCCCTATACCACCTTCCACGGAGAAGGCCTGTTCTTCGATCCGTACCTGTATGTGACCAATACGGATGATGAGGTTCACCAGGGCGATGTGCGAATGTTGACCGTTCCTGCGGACTGGCAATGGGTCGAAGACGACGGGACGCCCATCTGGGAAGTCTACCTCAAGGTTGGGGAGGCGGTTGACGAGTCCGGGCCCGTGTTTACGCCATACTGGTGGATGCCCTAATGTCTGGTTGTGACGGATGAATTCTCCCTTTCGGCCGCCGGGTGGCCGCTAAGACGTTGGGTTTGGGATGACCGTGCGAGTTGGCGCCGCTACTCAGGCGGCCGGAGGAGTTTCTCGGCCCGCAGCCTTAGGATTCGGGCTCCTGCTTACGACGCTCAGCGCGCTGCTGCTCGAGCTGTCGCTGACACGTCTATTCTCCGTAGTTCTCTTCTACCACTATGCTTTCCTGGCGATCTCCCTGGCCGTACTCGGCCTCGCCAGCGGCGGCATCATCGCCCGCCTCTTGCCACGCAATCTGGAGCCTAGCGAGCATCGCCGGCTGATGAGCGGAGCCTGCATGGCCGCGTGCTTCGCGCTTATTCCCGCTCTCCAGTTTGCGCTGAACACGAACGTCTGGCTCGTGACGACGTGGGAGACCGCGCTGCGGATAGCGATGCTCTTCGTGATGTTCCTCGTCCCGTTCGGGCTGGCGGGGTTCGTGATCGCCTCGACGATGGTGGTGGGCTCCCGGCATATCGCGACGCTCTACTTCTATGATTTGCTGGGGGGAAGCGCGGGCTGCCTGCTCTTCGTCCCGATCATGGGGCGGTTGGGTGGGCCCAACGCCGTACTGGCTGTCGGGCTTATCTGGGCGGTCACGGCATT
>CANPVY010000399.1 GCA_947581845.1 uncultured bacterium
ACACCACAACGTACACCAGCGGATCGTGGGGGGTCACCCCGAAGAGGAACCCCTGGACCAGGCCGCCGAGACCCAGGGCCACCGCCACACCGACGATGGCGCCCACGCCACCCATGACCAGGCTGCCCAGAACCACTCTCCCGATAACCGAGCCGGCCGTGGCTCCCAGGGCCATGCGAATCCCGATCTCCCGGGTACGGCGAGCCACCAGGAAAGACTGGACACTGTAGAGACCCACCATGGCCAGGAAGAGGGCGATTCCGGAGAAGAGGGCCACGAAGGTGGTCCAGATACGGAAATTGGAAAGCTGTTCGTCCCGGAGCGCGTCAAGTGTGTTCACGGCAATGGCCAGGTTGGGATCGAACTCTCTCATGGCTCTCTCCACCGCCCCCGCCAACGCCATGGGCTCGGGACCCGTGGCCACATGGAAGGTCATCCTTCCCGAATAGAGCTGAAGCTGGGGGAAGTAAACGAAGGGGACCGGGTCCTCCCCTAACCGCCAGTAGACAGAGGTCTCCGCCACTCCCACCACCATAAACTCCTCATCAAGTAACGGGAGGGTCTTCCCCAGGGGACTCTGGCCCGGCCACATCCGATCGGCAAAGACCCGGTTCACCATGGCCACCCTCTGGGTCGACTGCCGGTCCCGCCTGTCGATGGCTCTCCCGGCGATCACAGGGATCTCCAATACGGTGAAGTAGTCGGGGCCCACCATGTTGAGGCCGGCCCACAATCCCTCCTCGGTGTACTCGGTGCCGGGCACGATGAAGGTCCAGGAGTTCCGCGGACGAAAGGGCATCCTATTGGCCGTGGTCACGGCCTGCACCCCAGGGACCCGCTCCAAGCGGTCCAGGACGCCCGTGATGAACTCCAGCCCCTGCTCCTGAGAGTAGCCGTGATTGTCGAGTACGACGCTCATGAGGAGTCTGTGCTCCGCTTCGAAGCCCAGCTCCACCTTTCGGGCCTCCTGCAGACTCCTGGCAAAGAGGCCTCCCACGATGAGGAGAACGATGGAAACGGCCGTCTGCCCCGCTACCAGACCTCCCCGTAAGAGGGAACGAGCTCTCCCCTGGCCAGGCCGTTGAAGGGTTTCCACCACGTTCAGAGTGGAGAGCATCCATGCCGGCGCCGTTCCGAAGAGAAGGGCCGCCAGGGTTGCGAGGAGGAGGGCGAAGGTCACCACCGTGGCGTCCGGGGAGAGGTCGAAGGCGACGGACAGGGGGAGGGTAACCGCAGCGGCATCGGTGGCCACGAACGCCACCCCCACCCCAAGGACCCCACCGATAGCCGAGAGGATCAGGCTTTCTGTCATCAACTGCCTCAAGAGGCGCCCCCGCCCGGCGCCGAGAGCGGCCCGGATGCCTATCTCCGTCTCCCTGCCCGCGGCTCTTGCAAGGAGGAGAATGGCTAAGTTGGTGCAGGCGATGAGGAATACGGAACCGACCACGAACCAGAGGAAGGTCAGCATCTGCCGGAGCCGGCGGGCTTCCCAGGGAGCCAGATGGAACTCGGATCGTATCCTCACCCGGTACGGTTGCCCATACACGGCCTCGGCCCAGGCCGTGAATTCCGACTCCCAGCGATGCTGAAGCACCTCCATCTCGGCTTCGGCGGTTTCCACTCCCATCCCCGGCTTGAGGCGACCCACCAGCCGGAGGAACCGGGAAGCCTGCGGTTCTCCCGACTCAGAATACCGTGTCAGGGCATCCTCGAAGCCGCTGCTGATCGCCCCGGCGGCCATGATAGGGATGTAGAGGTCGGGGACTCGGTCTGTGGGGTTCACACCCCTGAATTCCCTGGGAGTGATCCCGGCAACCCGGAAAGGTACCCCGTTCAAGACCAGGGGCCGTTCCGTCACTGAAGGGTCGGCGCCGAACTGGCGGCGCCAGAAGCCATAGCTGAGGACTACCTCCGGATGGTCCACCTGAGGTTCGCCCACCCTACCGGTGAAGCCCGACCCGTTGGTCACGGGAACGCCAAGAACCTGGAAGTAGTTGTTCGAAACCACCCAGGCTTGCGCTTGCACCAGATCATCCCCCCGACCGACCGCAATCTCCCCGCCGCTCTTCGGATTCCGGCCCCGGGTTCCCGGGAAGCCTCCGTAGGCCATGACCTCCTGGAAGGCCTCCCCGTGCTCCCTGTAGAATAGGAAGTCGTAGTATCCGAACTCGGGGACACGGGCATCGAAGCCTACCAGCTCCCCAGGATCGGAGATCAGGGGAGGAGGCTCCACGAAAAGCGCGTCGGCGATGGTGAAGATGGTCGTATTCCCCCCCACACCGATGGCCAGGATGAGGATCGCCACCGCGGTGGAGCCGGGACTCCGGCCTAAACGGCGGAGCGCATAGGCCAGATCCTGCCAGGCGTCAGAGAAGAACCGCCTCCGCTCTCGTCCAGGATCCCGCAAAGGCCGATAATCATCTGTTCCGGACATTCCGCGATCCCGGGCCCCCTGCCACTTCCCTATCAACTGCCAGACGGGAAACGTCAGGACCTCCCTCCAAACTCTCAGGCTCGCCCGGCCAGGTCCGTGAGCCCGGCTCCACCCGTCGAAGGCCTCCAGAAAGTCCCCCTCCACCTCCACCCGTCTCTCTCTCCTGCAGAAGAGCCGGAGAAGACGCATGGCCGCCCTCGGTGGTGCGCTCATCTCACCACGCCTCCCTTCATGGCTTCAAGGTGGATCTTCTCCCACAGGGTCTCCCGAACACGCCGGGCCTCCCTCACCTGTGCAAGACCCGCCGGGGTCAGCGCGTAGTGGCGCTTCCTCCGTCCACCCCTGACGGGTGTGGGCTCTCCCAGCTCCGATCTCACCAGGCCCTTCTGGGACAGGCGATCGAGGGCGGTGTAGATGGCCCCCAACGATACGGCCCTTCCGGCGTCCTCTTCCAGTATCCGCTGAATGGAAACCCCGTAGGCCTCCTCCCCGGCGATGAGCACGCTCAGGAGGACGAGCTCCTCGAATTCCCGCAGGCGGTTCTGCATTGTCCTCTCTGTCTGTCTGGGTACCGAAATCATTATTACTACGTAGGTAATAGAAATGGGGTCACTTGTCAATACGACGCAGCAGATAGAAGGTTTCCGTAGGGCGGGGGTGACGGCGCCGCGCCCGTGCCGGACGCGTCACGTGTCATCGTCCCGACTCGGTAACCCGATGCAGTACAATACTGAGGACTGAGCGGCTTGGGATTGGCCGCGCATCCTCCGAACGGAGAATCTGTTGATCGGCCGGTATGCAAGGACGACTCATCTGCCAGGCCTGTAGAGCGACGTATCCTCTCGATGCTGCTGTATGGCGATGCGAGTGCCAGGGCCTGCTGGACATCGAGTTCGAGTCGACATTCGACCTGGAGCGAATCGGCGCACGTCCGCGCACCCTGTGGCGATACCGGGAGGCCATTCCGATCGCTGATGATGCGCACATCGTTTCGTTTGACGAAGGCTTCACACCGTTGACGAGAATTGATATCGACGGGCGGGCGGTCTGGTTCAAGCAGGATCATCTCTTTCCGAGTGGATCTTACAAGGACCGCGGCGCCTCGGTTCTCGTCAGCAAGCTGAAAGAGCTGGGCATATCGAGAGTGGTCGAAGATTCTTCAGGAAACGCTGGAGCGGCAATTGCTGCTTACTGTGCCAGCGCGGGTATCGGCTGCCGCATCTTCGTTCCCCAAGGGACGTCCGCCGGGAAACTGACACAGGTCAGACTCTACGGGGCCGAGCTGACCGAGGTTCCGGGGAGCCGTGAAGACACCGCGCAGGCGACCTTGAAGGAGGCGGCCGCCACCTACTATGCCAGTCACGTCTGGAATCCCTTCTTCTTGCAGGGGACGAAGACATTCGCCTTCGAAGTCTGCGAGCAGCTGGGATGGCGATGCCAGGATAACAT
>CANPVY010000400.1 GCA_947581845.1 uncultured bacterium
CGTTGCGCGCGCCCGTATACGGCATCTTCACCAGAGCGACCTTCAATTTGCCATCCTCGAGACATAGCTCTGCGCCGCCGAGTTCACCGGCGTGAGCGTACACATCACCACGAACAACGCCAATGCTCTCATCCGCTCAACACTCGCTCTCCCTTGCCTATCGAGGAGAGCCCCGCGGCGCCTCCGCGAACCCCCTCAGCGCCTTCAGCCACTCCCTCGTCATGATCGCCAGCGCCGCCTTCCCTTTGTCAGCGCTGGCCAGGCTCGGATCCCCGAAGTAGCCGGTCTCCGAATACGCCGGATCGTTCGGGTCCCGCGAGAAGAGGCCCGGCTCGTAGCCCGGATAGTCCTTTCGCCACCCTTCTCCGTAGTCGGCCCCTGGTAACTCGGCCCGGACGAGCTCCGGTTGCAGGAACAGGTTGATCGAGGTCTCGAGCTCGTCGGCATGCCCGCCCACACGCTGCTCCGCCAACGCCTCAATCTCCGCGGTCTCCAGATCATCCCACGAGACCACGAGCGTGGGTGTGCCGGTCTGTACTCGTATCTCGCGGGCTGCGATCGCCAGCGGCAAGCCCGTGGCCCTAGTGATCCCGGTATTGAGGAAGACGATCCGCTTGGCGCCGTGTGCAACGAGCGATCGTGCGACCTCGAAGGCATAGTCCCTGAACACGTCCGGGTCGCTCACCTCGGTACCGGGGAAGTCGCGGAACGCCGGGAACCAGCCATGCAGTATCGCGGGCGCCACCAGCACAGGCAATGAATCCACGGCGTGCTGGCAGAGATACTCCATCACCTTCTGGTCCGCGTTCATCGGCAGATGTGGGCCGTGCTCTTTGGCGCCGGCACCGAACGGCAAGATGACAAGCGGCGCTTCCGCCAGTCGCCGCTCCGCCTCCGGCCAGGTCAGCTGCCCGAGGTACGCGCCGGCCGTTTGCGCGAACGCTCCCTCAACCACCGACAGCACGCAGGCTGCTGCCAAGCCGAGTCTCAGAACCCTGCACAGCATGGTACCCCCTCTGAAGCGATGTCGCTGTCGTCGCACGCCCATTTCGCCTATGCCTTGAACTGATTGGCAGCTGGTCGAGCCGTGCCAGGTGCTCCTGGCTCAGAGCGAAACGTAGCGCCCCGAGCTTGCCGTCCATCTGCGACACTCGGCTCGCGCGCTGGAACCTAGCTTCTCAAGACTCCTTAGACGAGCCTTGCTGCAGTAGCGATGACAGCTCCCATGGCGAGAACCTCAGCCGAGCCGGCGAGGTCGGATCCAGTGAGGGGATAGATCGGGGCAGAGCGATGAGCGGCACGACGGAGTGGTCATCCATTGCCAGCAGAAGTCCGCCGACGAGCCCGCTAGGGAACGCCGCTCACCGCCGCTGCCCAGCTTCGATGACGGCCAAGACGGAACCGCCGCGCTCACGACCTAGTAGTCCCCATCTATCTGCACAACGCCGCAAAGCCGTGAGCGCGGAGTTCCGCCCATTACTCGATCTTCACCTGACAAGCCGCGTCACATGTCACATCGTAGGAGACGCGCTACAGCACGACAATCCGGAACCACCCGTACTCGAACTGCGGTTTATACGCAGCTCGGACTGCGATTACGCTGAGGACAAAGGAGAGACTGGAAGGAAAGGCCAGCAGCCGTCGCTGCAGAGTCGCACCTACCCGCGGAAGCGTATCACCATCTGCACGAGTTCCGGCAGCGATTCGGCCTGCATCTTCTCCATGACCCGCGCACGGTGGATCTCAACGGTCCGCTGGCTCAATCCGAGCTCCGAGGCAATGGCCTTGTTGGTCTTCCCCTGCACAACGAGCTCCATGACCTCCCGTTCCCGCGGCGTCAGTGCATCGATCCGCCCAGCGATTCTGTGACGCTCGGCAAGGTCCCTTCGCAGGCGAGCGTTTACTTCGATCGCATCCTGGACCTTGTCAATAAGCTCCTGATCGCGAAACGGCTTCTCGAGGAAGTCCACAGCACCGGCCTTGATAGCGTGCACAGCGATCGGAACATCACCATGAGCCGAAAGGAATATGATCGGCAGCGTCGACTCCAACGCCTCGAGACGCTCCTGGAGCTCCAAGCCGCTCATTCCCGGCATACGGACGTCGAGCACAAGACAGCCTGACCGCAGCGGATCGTACGCCTCGAGAAACTCCTTCGCCGAAGCGTACGTCTCCACCCTGAGACCAACACTATGTAACAGGAAGTCGACGGCCTCGAGCACGTCCGCATCGTCGTCAACCACGAACACCGTGAACTCAGGTTCCATTACGCTCGTCTCGAGGAGTAGTGTTCGTTCCCGTCCTACAGGCCGTTGCCGAGCTCAGACCTCGAGCGCTGTCGCGGCTCTCTCGTACTCCTCCGGCCTGACGTAGAGGATGTAGCCGTAGTTGCCTTTTCCGTCCGTTACCGCGCTGGAGGCATACACGTTCACATTCGCCTCATAGAGCCGCTCGTGGACCGTCGCCAAAGCTCCTAGTTCGTCGTCACCCTGGACCAACAGGGCGCCATGAGGCCCATCCAGGACGAGCCCGGACCTTCGCGCCTCGCTCTCCATCTTGCCGGTGTCCTCCGGAAACAGCGTCAGCTGAGTCCGCAACGGTCCCACCGGAATCGCCGTGAACGCGAGCAGGTTGATACCCAGGTCCGCTAGCAGCGAAAGCAGCTTGTACCCTTCGCCTGGCTGGTCCTGGACCGTGGTATAGAAGTACTGAACACGACGAATCTTGAATGCCATGGCTCGCCCTCCCAGCGGAACGACTCCCTGTCCTATATAAATGAATCGCCGGCTTCCCCTCAGCAAGTCTGCTGTAGGTACACCCGCCAACTGCTCGCCCCTCAACCTCTACATCGAGTCACTGCGTCCCGACCGGTGTTGGACTCGCTATCCGCCATCTCGAGAACCACGATCTCGTCCACTACGTCGGCCGGACGCGGCGGCAGCGAGATGAGCAGGGCCCTCTCGGTCTGCTCGACCGCGATCTCCGCACCTGTACGCAGCAGCCCCGCCGACCGCACATGTCCCGGGAGACGCGGCAAGGCGAGGACGGGCCCGTCCCACTCCAGCACATGCACGTAGACGTTGCCGTCACGCTGCGTCGTGACACCCCACGGCCCGGGCGCGATCGGGCCGCCTCGGGTCCCGTAGACCGACCCCCCGTACTTCGCCAGCCAGCGGCCGATCGCTTGCAGCCGCTCCACGAACTCCGGCTGGATCCTGCCGTTGGGCATGGGGCCGACGTTCAGCAGGAAATTGGCGTTACTGCCGGCGGCCCGCACCAGGTAGCGGATGAGGTCCGCGCTGGACTTGTAGCGATGGTCCGTGAGGTTATAGCCCCACGTACTATTAATGGTCTCGGCGGTCTCAAGCGGCAGGCTGCTCACCTCGAGCGTGTTGAAGCCTGCCGTGTTGGCCCCAGGCAGATCCTTCTCGAACATCTGGAAGTCCTCACCCGGCAGCGGGGCCTGGTGATGGTTCGACCCGATCAGGGCCTGGGGTTGAAGCCCGTGAATGAGGGAGTAGGTTCGCTCCAGCCGCCAG